>NZ_DLJD01000030.1:34314-109609 GCF_002484085.1 Sphingobacterium sp. UBA7625 | reverse complement strand
TGCCAACAAAACAAAGGGTAATATATATCTTTTTTTCATCCTGTTATTTTTTATTTTTTCCTGCCTACCTCGTTTCAAAGCGAGGTTTGCAAGGCTATTATTTATAAAGACGAAGCTATTGATGGGTTTTTTTCCCTAATATGCCTGTATGCACAATAGCTCCTCGGTCAAACCATTAGAACGTTACTTTCACACCAAGGTTATACGATCTCACCAATGGATAAAGCCCATAATCCACACCTGGTGTCAGGTTGCCGCGTTGATTATAATCCGGTTCCGGATTGTAGCCTTTGTATTTAGAAATCGTAAATGGATTGTCCACTGTAGCATAGACCCTTACCCCAGAAAGTGTTAATTTTTCTGCAAGGCTTTTGGGAAGATTGTACCCCAGAGCAATATTTGTCATACGCAAGAATGAACCGTCCTGCAGATAAAAATCGGAAAGACGCGTACTGTTACTTTGCGTACCGCCACGCGATGCACGGTACACTTTTCCATTTCCTGGATTTTGAGCCGAACGGTAGCGTTGTGCGACATCCGCATATTGATTGCCGGAGCCTTCCATATTGTAGAGGTAATAATCATAGCCATCCAGCACTTTATTCCCTTGGGAGCCATTAAATGATGCGCGTAGATCGAATGCCTTATAGCGTGCGTTGAAGGCAAAGCCATAGGTAAAATTAGGATGCGGATTGCCGATCACCCGTTTATCGGCATCATTGACTACACCATTGCCATCTACATCTTCAAAATAAAGGTCTCCGGGTTGTAGCGGAGTTGTTGAAGCCGCTGAAGGTGCGACAGTTTTATAGTTTTCCGCTGTTGCCACGCCAAGAACTTTAAAACCATAGAACATACCAATTGGACTTCCTTCTTGTGTGATATGCGTTAAGTAAGAGCGTTCAGCGCCATTCGTCAGGATGGTAGAAGCACCTCCTAGATCAAGCACCTTATTTCTGTTAACATTAATGTTTCCGCTGAATCCCAATTCAAATTCATTTTTTCGAATCAGTGTTGCATCAATCTGTACATCAAAACCTTTATTCTGAACCTTCGAATTTGGCAGATTGGTCAAGATCGTTGTTGATCCAGATACAGCGGTGAGTGGCTGGTTGAATAATAAATTAAAGGAACGGCTTAGGTAGAAGTTGGTCATAATGTTGAGTCGGCCTTTCAACAAACCCAGATCCAGACCGGCGTTGTATTGTGAAGTTGTTTCCCAGCTCAATTTTGGATCGAGTAGATCACCTGCGGTATAGGAAGTTTCCACTTTATCGCCAAGAATAACTCCCGCTGGCGAGTTGATAATGGAAATCGCGCGATAGTCACCAATATTATTATTTCCACTACGTCCCCAGCTCGCTCTTAGTTTGACTGTCGATTGTTGTCCTAACCAATCTGTATAAAACTCCTCTTTGGAGACCGTCCATCCAGCTGAAACCGATGGGAAAGTTCCCCATTTGTTATTTGGCCCGAAGCGTGAGGAACCATCTGTACGAATGGATGCCGAAAGGAAATATTTCGAATCAAAACTGTAGTTTACGCGGCTAAAATAAGACTGAAGCGTTGTCGTACGTTTGAAAGTATCGTCTTTTAACAATTGGAAATTAGAAGGATCGGCTCCCTTATCGGTAATTTCGCCAATCGCATTGTTATTAAAGCCGTTGGCCCGCACACCTTGATAATCGTAATCCGTTCGTTGAGCCGAATAACCCAATAATGCAGATACCTGATGTTTCTCACCGAAAGTCTTGTTATAGTTTAATGTTGTTTCTAGCAATTTATCCAGTTCATTTTTTGTCTTGGCATCTGCGTAGGCTGCAGAAATTGCCTGTGGTGAAAACGGTTTGTTATTTCCATCGGATATACTTGTCGGACGGAAATAATCATACTTCTCGTCATAAGTAGACAATCCACCGTTTACTTTAAGATTTAGGCCATCAATAATGGAAAAATCAGCAAAGACATTATATATCCCCCTCTTTCCACGACGGTTGTTTTTAATCTCAGTAACATAGGCCAGTGGGTTTTCTGGATTCTGAATACCATAATTATTTGCCGACAGATCAGCCATCAGGTATTTGGCATAGGTTCCATCTTCGTTATAAACAGGGAGGGTCGGCAAATAAATTAATGCCGCCATTGACGGGCTTCTGTCGTAACGTCCTGTCGTCACCTCGTTGTTGTCATTATATGTAAAAGAAACATTTGCGCCAACGGTCAATCTTTTGCTTACCTTGCTATCAATATTGGCGCGGAAATTAAAGACTTTTTGATCCGTCCCAAGCATGATCCCTTGCTGATTCTGATACGAGCCACTCAGGAAGTAGCGATTTTTTTCGTTACCGCCATAGGTAGAGAGATTATGACGTTGGAAAGGCGCATTCCGGTAAAGGGCATCCTGCCAATCCGTATCATATTTCGCTTTTTTTGCGGTACCGGAAGCAAAGTCATAATAGTCTTCAGGAATACTCACCGAGCCTGCATTTCCGACATTGGCGATACGCGTTTTATTATCATCAAAGCGCCTACTATCACTCCAGGCGATCCCTTTCGCTGCTAGAAGGTCTTTATAGGAATTATTACGGCCATCAATCAGGAGATCAATAAATTGTTCTGAATTTAAGACGTCTATTTTCTTGGAAAGCTGACCAAAGCCTCCCAATACTTCATAATCCACATTACTTTTACCTTCCTTGCCACGTTTGGTTGTAATCAATACGACCCCGCCAGCACCACGGGATCCATAGATCGCAGCAGAAGCAGCGTCCTTTAAAACATCGAAAGATTCTATATCATTAGGATTAATATTTAAATTGTTTCCTGATGGGTAACCATCAATGACGTAAAGAGGATCCGAACCTGCGTTGATCGATCCCATACCGCGGACACGCATTTTGGTTCCATCGTACGGAGCGCCGCTTGTTTGCATCACCTGTACCCCGGCTACTTTACCAACTAAAGCCTGGGATAGTTTTGGTGCACTGAGGTTTAATTCTTCAGCCTTCACACTTGCAATGGCACCAGTAACATCAGATTTTCGTATTCTCTGGTAACCGATTGAAATCGTCACCTCTTCAAGCGTGTTTTCACTCGTTTGTAGTGCGAAGATCTGCCCCTTGGATTGCCCAACTGTCTGTACAAGGCTACTAAATCCCACATAGGAAATACTGAGTTGATCACCGATCTGTGCGTCAATCTGAAAGTTTCCCTGCTCATCAGACTGAGCTGATTTTTTTGTTTTTAGATTTAGGATCGTTGCTCCCGAAATTGCATTTCCCTGTGCATCGACCACACGGCCTCTAACGGGATGTTGTACCCGCGGGAACTGGGCTTCGGTTAGTGTGAGCGGTCTGGCTTGAACAGCGGGTGAGCTCGCTGCAATGGCACATAACAACCAAAAGACATTGTTGGCTTTAATTTTCATAAGTAGTGCATTTGATTTATGGGTACAAGGTTACAAATGCAATATGAAGGTAGTATCAATAAAAGGTTAATAGTTTTTAACTAAACCGAGTTAGCAAACAATATAAACTTAACAATAGGATAACACTAGTAAAAGCAGTTAGCTCCTCTTCTTAGCGAAGCGCGCGCGAAGCAACAACCGCAACAGTATATACATAACTACTGCAAAAAGGACATTACCGATCAGTTTGGGTGGTTCAAAATTTTCGAAGGTGGCATATTCATCGTTTTCGACATTGTACCCTGTACCGCTTGAATAAAATTCTCAAGGAAATCCTATTGTTAACTTGCCATCCACAGGTTGGTCATTCTGATAAGAAATGACAGTCAAAATAGCAAAAATACAAATGGTACCAGCCACTCCTTTCAAAATGGTTGGTACCATTAATGTTCTATTGCCAGGAATCATTGTATTCATTGGAATAAATATAATGATTGTTTTTTTTTACTCAGTGCCAGCCATTTAATAAATACTGTTTGTGGCTAGCTTACTGAAAATCCGGCAATAAAAAAGAATAACTATTTTCGATATTTCTAACAACAAGTTTGTTTTGCTGAATAAAGTTATACAGGACATTTTTGAGATGTCGAGGTAAAATCTTTAAATGAACAAGACCGGTATGTTCGACCTCTCGAAACATTTGCAACGCTGTGGCACCATTTTCGAAGTAATTATTCTCCAGTAATGCTTCTAGTTTTTGTCGGACATGGAGCATGGCATCCGATTCAAGTTGAAGATCTTTCTCAGCTTTCCATTCTTCAAATTGTAATTCTGGCGCAGGTGGCTTTTTTTTACCCGTTAAAAAGGTCCAAGGCACCTCAATGGAATAACTCCATTTCACCTCATCCTCTTCGATTTTAAGACGTACCAAACGCTCCTGGGAAACTTCAAATTCTTCGCGATGGAATTCCATGGCTTCTATGTGTGAACTCGCATATATCCGATCCAGTAAAATAGATTCCTGTGTTAAAAACTTCTGGACCTGAAACATTTTCTCAAAATCGAGATAGGCATGATCGGGCTTGCCCAGTAAGAACGAGAGCTCCTCGGGTCGCCACTCTTTATTAATCCTCCTTCTGAGATACGTATACCAAAGCTGGAAATCATGTGAATACATCATTCCGGAGCAGGAAGTTTTTATTGTAGATTCGTTATTCATAAGTTAAGTTTATAATTGGTTACTCGAATAATTTCAGTAGTTCTTCTTTACTAATGGATTTCATCAGATTGGCTTCGTCCAAGATTACACCCTCAGCCATTCTTTTTTTACTGTCCTGAAGTTCTAGGATTCGCTCTTCGACAGAGTCTCGACAAACAATCTTATAGGCCATCACATGCTTATCTTGTCCAATGCGATAGCAACGGTCGATCGCTTGGGCTTCAGCCGCTGGATTCCACCAAGGATCCAAAATATACACATAGTCCGCAGCTGTCAGATTCAGGCCAGTTCCTCCGGCCTTTAGACTGATCAGAAAAACACGGCAAGTATCAACCTTTTGAAATGTTTCAACTGCTGATTGCCGTTGCTCCTGGTTCATTTTACCATCGAGGTAAGCATACCCCATACCACAATTTTCAATCCTATCGGCGATAAGCTTGAGCATGGAGGTATATGATGAAAAGAGAAGAACCTTATGATTCGGAGCTACTTCTTCCATGATTTCATCAATAAAATCCAGCTTAACGGATTCATTGGAAAAATCGCCATCCTTCATTAATACAGGCGAATTACACAGCTGCCGTAATTTCTGCAAAGCCTCAATCGCTAAGAATTTGGATTTTGAAGAATCAGAATTAGCCAAATTATCTTCGATTTCCCCTTTGAAGATCTTTCTAAACCGATCGTATATCCGCCTTTGCTCGGGAGTCATATCCAAATAAAGTACGGTTTCTGTCTTCTCAGGCAGATCCAATGCAACCTGTTTTTTTGTTCGCCTAAGAATAAATGGTTCAATCATCTTTTGCAGATTCATTATTGGCACATCGGCTTCCTCCACATCTCCCAAAGACTTAAACATTTTATTAAAATTTCTATAATTCCCAAAAAAACCAGGATTAACCATGGTCATTTGTGCATAGATATCTTGAATACCGTTTTCAATTGGTGTACCAGTCATCGCAATACGAAATGAAGCTTTGATAGAAAATAAATATTCGAATCGCTTAGAATTCCTGTTTTTTATCATCTGGGATTCATCCAGAACCATATAACTGAATGATTGAGATTGAAGAAAAGAAAAGTCCGCCATCGCTGTTCCATAGGTTGTAAGTACGATTGATGCTTTTGATAAATTTTCCAGCTCCTTTCTTTTAGTACCGTGGTACACATGATAATTCCGCTCCGGAACAAACCGTTTAAGTTCATTTTGCCAATTAAATAGCAAAGAATTGGGAACAATAACAATGGAAGAGTCTGCCTCTGGATTCTTCTGATAATAGTATTCCAATAAAGTAATGACTTGTAGGGTTTTTCCAAGCCCCATATCATCAGCCAGAATACCACCCCATTGAAATTCTTGCAAGAATCCCAGCCAACTAAAACCAACCAATTGATAAGGGCGCAGCGTTGCTTTTACAGTATCTGGAACATCTAACATAGGTATTTCTGTCATATTGGCCAATTTATCTCTCCGTTCTCTTGTACTATCATTAATAATCCTAGGATCTATCTTTTCCAATTGTGTTTGAAAAGATATCAATTGCGCTGAGGTCAAAATGATATATGGGTCTTCTATACGTGCCTGACCAAACAGAGGGATAAAGAGTGATTTCAAAGAGTCGCTTATATAGAGATAATCCCCATTGTCAATTTTGAACCAATTTTTCTTTTCAAATAAATAGGGCTCCATCCCACTAGGTTCCAATATTAACTCACCAACTTTGAACTTTATGTTGACATATAGTAAATTGGATTCAGACTTTATCTCTACCACTTCCCACTTTAAAGAGAAAGGATAGTAATTAGCCCCTTTTACTACGCCTGAAAGCTTGAACTTGATTTGATGATCACGACATGCTTTACGGAGATTTGTTATCCAGTTCGTTCGGGAAATCAGAGATGTTCGCAATTTCCATGTATGTGGAGCAGCCTGTTCTTGAAAAACTTCATGTTGACTTTTGATAAAATTTCCAAAGGCCAGTTCATCATCTATGTTTCGTTCCTGAACAAGGATTTTATTATCCATATAAGTTAAAACAGTCGTACTGGGCATCTCTATAATAGGCAAAGTGAGAGTACCGAAATCTATAAATGCCTTTAATACTAAGACATCGTCGTGAAGAGACACCTCCAATAGTTTTATTTGTTCTGTCCTCTTGTCAGTTGTTAAAACCTGAGGTCTCTCATCGCGGTATTCGATAGGGAAATTCTGAGCTATCGGATGCAAGATTTCCGCGTAGAACTTGCTAATATCCTGGCGCAAAACAAAAATTTTAAATGCTGAATGTCGAAACTGATTCAAAAGTTTCCCCGCGGCCAAATCGTCTACAAAAAGTACGTTTTTAGTGCTAAGTTCTAAAAAGAAGCCATGGATATCGCTCAAAAGATTGATTTTCTTCAACACATTACCTTTGTAATAGGCGAGTATCTCCATCAGCAACCCCTCCTGACTCTCAACGACCTGAATCCTAAGCTTAAGATCACCGTTAGCAATTTTCAGTTTACGCGATTGATTGAGACTGGAGCTATATCGGAACTGAGCGTGCTTAAGACCAAAATTGTTTTGCTGAGAATAAAAGAAGATCACTTCATCATGACACAATACATTTGAAACAAGATCTCTCCACAAATCCATTAACTGATAGCTCCTTTCAGTCTGTTCAACAAATGAAAGTTCCTTGTCTCCATTAAATCTAAATGCGGTAGCTCCCAACTTCATCATTTTTTTTGCTACGGAATCAAGCAGCATCTCATGACAGCTGAGGTCTTCTGGATGTGGCATATCTTCCTGTAACAAATAGCTCTCTTTAAAAACATTTTTTTTCTTTTCTTCGCTTAAAAACGGAAGCAAAAAAGGGATTTGATCAATCGTATTATTGATCGGAATTGCAACAATAAATCTGCCTTTTGACTTCGAAATTGGAGCTGTAATTGGATTGATTTTATCACTAGCAGTATGGCATAGCTCGGACGGTTTGTGAAAACCATAAATGCTACCGTAATCAGCTGTTGCGTTGATGTTAATTTTTGTCAGCCCTTTTCGCTCGTTCTTAATAGACAAATTGAATAGCTTACGTTGGTTAGTATGTGGTAAAAACCATTTAGGATCATACAAATAAAAAAAATAGCGTTTATTCCCACTTAATTTTTCCCGCAATAAACTATAGGCATGTTCGCATAATGTGGCGCTTGTTCGTCCACAAGAACAATTTACTTTTAAATGCTTAGGGCTCAAAGTGATTAACACACGAATATTTTCCTTGGAGACATGCTCAAATAAATACACATTATTAAAAACACTTTCTTCTAGAAGCATTCTAAAATCCCAATCAAATCTTGCAGATTTTTCGTAAAAAAAACTTTTAAGATAAACGATCGACATGGACTTATCATCCATGTTTTGCCATGGTATCGTTACATCTATTTTATCTTTCATTGATTTATGTTTAGTTATACTGGTTTAACATTATCAGTCTACCATACCTAGATAAGCATCTAGCCTTTTATTGTGAGCTTCAATTTATTTTAATTCCCGATTTCATTTCCATATATCTTAAACTCTGCTCGCACAGATCAGCAAAAAAGACTACAATCCGATTAGCGTTGGATTTAAAGTACTCCATTTCCAGCTGGTTCAATTCAGGAGGCAGCTCATGTATCCGCCCTTTCATATCTTTTAATAGCTCTTGGTACAATAGAGCTTCGGCAGGTTCATTTGAGGTAAAAAAATCGCTTACTTTTTTATCACAGATACAGCTCCATTCGACCAACTCCTCCAACGTTGCATTCATTGGCGTGTAACCGATCCGTAGGTAGAGGTAGCTATGTATTCCTATTAGAATCAACTGACTTAACAACAGCACCGCCACTTGCTTGTTCGAAGGACGAGCATCAGAAAATATGGCCAGCAGATCGTGCATGAGCTTTGCATTACGTGTCCAGACATTTGTCGTTTTCAACAGCGTATCGGGCCAATTTACAGGAGTTAGCGAATATGTCGGCTTATAGCGTGGATTGCGGTAAAGGACAACAGAGTCATTCCAGATCGTGTGCGAAAAGCGACTTCCTATATTTAATTTCGCTGCGATAAAGCTGCTGCTTAAAAATGAAATAACTGCTGTCGCCCGACCAAAAGAAGCTTTACGGAAGTAACATTGTCCAACCCATTTTTTAATAACAACTATGTAAATGCTGACATTTCCAACATCTTTTTGGGGATAGTCGAATAATCCCTTACCATGAGTTTTACTCACATAATAATTGAGTAACATCATCTGTTCAACCTGATTGTCCCTGAGGATCTGATAAAGGAGTTGCTGTATATCGGACTGATATTGTTCAGGCCAAGGGAATTTGTGAAAAGTAGATGGAGGGACCAACGTTTCCTGCTGTGCAATTTTAACTTTTTCTTCTTTCACCAATTTAGTCTTTGCAAGCTCCGCCTGAACGGCCGCTTCAGTCGCCAAATTCTTTTCGTATTCAGCCTGCAATTCCTCCATAAAGTAACGGAAGAGTTTTTCTATCGCCGCCTGCATGACGGCACAATGATCGTATAACTGTGAAGCCGCTATGGCAGAAATCTCCAGATCTCTATTTTGATTGACGGCATTAAAGGAAGTATCCAATAAGCGGAAGCGCTCTTTCTCTTCATCTCCCTCACCCATAAATACTTTTTTAAACATCGAAAAGTGTGTATCGAGGCTTCTTATCCTACTGTCCAGACTGTGTACATTATTTCCTTTCCCCTCCACCATCACCTGCAGCAATTTTAAATGGCTTTCCAGACTTTGATGGACCATAAATAATGCACGGAGATAGTTTGCTGTACCGGCAAATGTCTGTGCCGCCTGTAAAAATTCAGCGGAAGCAGCCAGCACTTTTTGATAATGCTTATCGGAGAGATCCAGTATACCCCTTATCTCTTTCGGTTTACTGATTGCGGTATTGTTTTCACCGGAACTAAAAATCTCATGCTTGGGCAAAGCCGCATAACAATAGAATAAACTTCCCATCTTGATTTTATTTTTCAGTTCAGGGGTAAAAATCAACTCAAATGAGATACGTTCCTGATCCAACAGACATAATTCCACAATAGGTTTTAATATCTTATGTGAAAGGCCGCTCACAGGCTTAAGCGTCAAAACCAGGTGCTGATATTCCTGATCCAAAAACTGATATTTAACGAGATAAACCCGATCGAGATCCATACGTTGGGATAAACGGTCGATAATCAATTGGTTATTAATTTCCATAATAATGACTTAATAAGTGTAAAATTTCACAATATACAGCCTACTGAACAACAAATGGTTACAACCAATTATTGTAAAAAAACAATAGTTATATTGAAAAAAAATCAGAAGCAACTACCAAGGTGATTAAATAGAAAATCAACAGGTAACATACATTTGCGTTTGCACCTTGGTTTATTTTAGGAAAGGTCGGCAATCAACATAAAAATCGTATTGAAATTTCAAATATACTGATGAAAGATAGCTATCTGTATGCCGACAAAGAGACAGATAAGTTATTCGTGTTTTACATTATTCAAAAAACACTATTGCAATACATTTATATAGTTTATATATACAAATGTAGTAATTAAAAATATATCACACAAATATTTTAGAATAAAATGGTTTCGCCACGAATAGCATACCTTTCTTTCGCTAGAGCTGTCGCCATTAGCGTATATGTTGTAGCACCGCTCAAATTATGATATCCATACCCAATGAGATCCTTTATCGATATCGAATCAGTACTTAATCTATACTTAGTCAGTACGACAAGGGTGCCTCATCCGGTTTTGACGTCCCGTTTATCGCACTCCTTCGATCAGGAAATATGTGCTAATTATTGTTATGTTTAAGCGTAAATTGCGAGAGCGGGAACATAAGCTCATAAGGTTATGTAATTTATCATAAACGAATCATAAATAGCCATTAGCGAATTGTAAACCGCTGTCGCGTGCGATGTCATAGCATCGTATTTTTATAGTAGATTAAAATAGTACCGTTTTGAAGAATTATAGCGTCTAACAAGCCGGAATAAAACTTAATCCATTCCCGATTGGATTGATTTTGCTGTTCACTATATCTACGAGTGGCAATACATCATCAGGGAGAAAATCATATAGAGGAGAGTATGAAAAATATTTTTAAAATGGGAATTCTAAGCACATGCATTGGCTTGTTCTTCTCCTGCAAAGAGCAGGTCAGCCCTTTGTCTGAAGACTATTATAAAAAAAGTGGAGCGATCTATTTTATCCCCGGAGGTAATGGTTTTGAACGCGGTTCAAGAAAGACGGAAGCAGATGTAAATAGTTTTTCTGTGATCAAAGGCGTCTATGCACGTGATAAAGACAAGATCTATTTTATGGGTTGTCCACAACAATTCGTTGATGCAAAGACCTTTCGATTGAAAGGAAAAATTCCCATCGATCAGTCTCACGTATTCGATTTCAATGGCTCTCCATCAGCTACAGGAGCATGCAGCAAACAACAACTCACCGTCATTACAGGTGCGGATCCCGAAACGTATACTACGCTGTATGATTCGGTCGCATCCCTATCTAAAGATAAATCACATTATTTCTACAAGGCCCAACCATTAGCGGTTGACTACGCCTCATTTAAAATTTTGAATAAAAATTTTGTAAAAGACAAGAATAGGCTCTATGTGGTCACGGAGAAAAGTATCAATCCGCTCAGTTACACAACGGACAAGATTAATGTACTCAACAGCGAATACCTCATTATAGATGGTAAAACATTGCTTTATTACGAACCTTATCAGAATATCGGCGTACTTGAAACGACTTTGCCATCGGCCAATAAAATCAAATTGTTAGACAAAAAATCAATCATTATTGATCAATTAGTTCTCATTGAAGGAAAGAAATTTGAATTCGCTGATGTTGATGCCGGCAGTTTTAAAATATTGGAAGGAATTGGTGGAAACTCTTTTTGGTCCAGAGACAAAAATCATATTTATTATAATGAACAGCTCCTGACAGAGGCAGACCCAAAAACTTTTGAAGTTCTTAAACGTGCTGTCGCCAAAGACGCCAGACATATTTTCGTCGGCGATAAAATTTTTGAAGGCCCCGATGTCAAAAGTTTCAGAGTTGTAGATAAATCAAAAACAAATCATGATTTCGAAGATGATCTGGGCCACAAGTACTGGTACCGGCCCAAAGAGGGAGGAGCCGAACTCATTCCGGTAGAGAAGAAATGATGCTATCGCTTGAATCTATTCTTTTAAAATCGGTCGTCTAATGAAGTATAAGTTCATAACGTACGGATCTTCCAAGCCCAATTTGTTCAACTATACCTTGCTCTTGCAGGTATTGCAGATCTCTTGTTGCAGTAGCTTTTGAGGTCTTCGTAATGGACATATACTTTTTTGCTGTCATACCACCGACAAATCCTTCAATCCCCTGTTCTAGCATACGATTAATAACCTTCATTTGCCGCTCATTCAATAAATCCCTGTTTCGATCAAAAAACTTTGCTTTTATTACTGTAAACTCAATCAGTTCTTTTGCTTCTTTTTGAGATTCTAAAATAACTTGGGTAAAATAGCCTATCCAACCTGTGATATCCAAACTAGCCTGAGCAATTTTTAGATTATCATAATAAGCCTGCTTATTTTTTTCAATAGTCTTTGATATCGACAACAAGACAGGAGCCTGTAATGTATTGGATAAAGTGTATTCTGCCAGCGCTCTTCCGATCCGTCCATTCCCATCTTCAAAAGGATGAATAGATTCAAAATACAAATGGACAATAGCTGTCTTGATCAGGGCGCCAATAATATACTCCGACTCTTTAATTTCATAGGATTTAAACCAGTGAACCAGTTGCTCCATCTCTTTTGGAACAACAACAGATGGAGGAGCTTCATAATGGACAACTTCTTTACCATACGAGCCTGAAATTATCTGCATAGGTTCATCACCTGTACGCCATACTCCCGCATTAATTTTCGGAAATCCTGCCATAAGTATGGCATGCCACTCCTGGATCAAATCGACGCTTAATTCTTTTACCGCACTCTCCCGTACGGTTGTCATCAATTTCGCAACACCAGTAACTCTTTGGTCATGAACGACTACGTCATCTTTAATACCGAGATTTCTTTTGATGGAGGACATCACGTCCTCTCTACTCATATATTCGCCCTCGATCTCTGAAGTTTTCATTGCCTCAGCGATCAGAATCTCCACAAATGCTTCCTGTTTTAGTTCCGCATTTAATCCTGTTAACAAACCATTTAGCTCTCCCATTTCTTTAGCAAATGCAACAGCTATAGGTAGAATCTCTTCGATACTATATCTGAAATGGGGCCATTCTTTATATTGCCAGTTATACATTTGAGCTGATTTTAAATTCTAATCGGCTCAAATATAAGTAAATTTTGAGCCGATTAACCAATTTAATCGGCTCATCGAAAAAAATAATGCAGGGACAAACGGACTTAATCTGGCTGTCCAGCAACCAATCAGGTCGCTTTATAATCACTGAATTCGGCTATTTTTCCAAAAGCTTTTTTCGTCTACTTTAGCCTCAGGATCCCTGTATTTAACATGAATCCTATCATAAAGCGTTGCATTGGCATAATGAGTATATACGAAGCTTTTCGTTGCTCTTTTAACAGCTAACGCTTTCAATTAAAAAGAAAAAAGATGATCAAATCAATAATAGTAGTTTTAATATCCATTCTTTGTATGACAGCCTGTGCACAAGAATCCACCATAAATCCATCCTTGAAATCCATCCATTGGATTCCGATGCAGACCCAGGACAAACAATTCGTCTATGTGGACAGTTCGCTCCAGCAGCAGCTGACACAAAAATTCTACGGAGCCGAACCCTTTACCCCAACTGGTTACGCTATCGTCTCCAATGAGAAGCACCAGCAGGCTTTAATTAATTCAAAGGGAGATTTTATCGAAAATTATTCCAATACAGATCTTGGGTTACAACCATTAGGCGAAGTGACGCTCCTTATGAAACGTCGGGAGCATGAGAAAAAACTGCCTTTCTGGAACTGGAACTGGAATATCATGGGTGGTGGCGTAAAGAAAACAGCGACCTATGTTAAGGTAGAAGTCCGTGTGCTTGAAACCGATCAGATCCTGTTGGACAAAGATGTTCCCTACGACGAAAACGAATACAGTTCGGCTGCATACAATCTGGATGATAAACATTTCGTCCTAAATGGGGATCTTTATGAACTAAAAAAACAGCATTTAAAAAAGCTTAGTACAAAAATTGATATGCTTTTGGAAAATGGCCGATATATTCCCCCTGCTGAAAATCGTTTTGAGATCTACGATATTCAACATAAGCGGCCTATTTTTTCCAATCTGGTCGGTGTCGATAAAATAGACTTGCTTTGGAACGGCCAGCCCTTACAGTTGGATTCCATCAATCAGGATCGCTACAAACCAACAGTGCCCAAATTGTTAAAAGACAACAACACAGGTGCCATCTATGTTTTCCCGCAATATGAGAAAGCTTTGCCAAAACAGATCAAACAGGCTACTGCAGCACAGCTGGCTTTCCTGAAAGAAGTTTCTCTCGTGTATTCTGTCAATAATTCACCTTACTTTATTTTGGGGAGATTTAATTATGACCACGAGGTATGGGCTTATGACTGGCTGTATCTTGACAAGGATGGCAATTTATTGGATAAAATCAACGTTAAGGATTTCTTTATTTTGGATCAGGTAGGTTATCTGGTCTGGCCGGATAAACATATGTTGTTTACAAAGAACACCCTTGAAAAAGATTGGAAAACGGGAAAAATAAAATACGTCTATCAAACCGAAGCATTATACCTCATCAACGTCAAAAAAGGTGAGCAGGATCCCACCATGGGCCTCTGGAATGCTAAGACCAAAACATGGGATCTACTGCCAAATTTTCAGCATATTGATATCTTGGATGGCAAACAACAGATCTTTTCCTTACAGATACAAAAAGATGGCCCTTTTACGTTGTACAATAATAAAACGAAACAGCAGATCGGGACCAAAAGCTATGGCACAATCAACCCAAGTGGTCTGGTACGGGTAAAAGGCGCGGAAAATAGAGAGAATTACTATTACATAGATATCTATACCGGAAAAGAGTACAAGGAATAGCTTCTTTCCTTCGTCGCCTTTTAAAAGCTTTTTATCAATAAAAGCCCCGTTGTGATATGATACACAAACGGGGTTCGAAATACGAAATAATTTAAAAATAAATTTACAGGATTAATCCATAGCAGACAAAATATACTCTTTAAGATTTATTAACTTTAAAGGAACATACGGTTACTAGTTTTGTCCAATCAAATTGATCCTGTGAGCGAAATATTAATAGCATTATTAAAGAAAGGTGACCATTTTGCAATGGAACAGATTTTTAATCTGTATTGGGAAACCATTTTTGATGCGGCTTTAAAAAAAACTGGTGAAGAGAATGTAGCTCAGGATATCACGCAGGAAATTTTTATCTCTCTTTGGGAAAATCGTGAACGGATCGCCCTCTCAGGTGATCTCTCAGCCTATCTACACGGGGCTGTAAAATTCAAGGTAATCAATTATTTCAGAAATAATACGGTTAAAAATGGGCATCAAGCGGAATTCGCGACACTAATGAACCAACAATATGCAGACGCAGCCGACGATAAAATCATCCTACAAGATGCCCAACAGAAAGTTGAAGAAGCTCTAATGCAACTTCCTGAACGTATGCGGCAAGTAGTTCTGATGAGCCGCAAGCAAGAGAAATCAATCAAAGAGATAGCTACTGAGTTGAATATCTCCGTGCAAACTGTAAAAAACCAAATTACCTCGGCGATGAAACTGCTCAAAAAAAGCCTTTCTTAGCATCTTCCTAATCCATTGATCTGTAGTTAACAAAAAATTAATATAACGCTAATATTTTCCTCTAGTACCATTTGCCATTTGAAGTGACATGTATTCAAATGATGGAAGAAAAAGCAAAGCAACTACTGCAAAAATATCTAAATGGCGAGGCGAATGCAGCCGAGATCAAACAGGTTGAAGATTGGTATGCTCAACTTGATAATACAAAGAATAAGGTGTCGGAAGAGCGCAAAACTGTGCTCCGCGAAAAATTGTTAGGTAATATTCAGTCTGCCATTTCAGAAAAACAAATCAAAAAGCATTTCTTCTCGCGCTATCCGATTCTGAAAATAGCAGCAGCGGTTTTAATCATAGTGTCCGCAAGCTTCCTTGTTGGACGACTGAACGAACAAACTGTTTCTGCCGTTTCGCAAATCGTGACAACAACGCAGGCTGGGCAACGTAAAAAAATTACACTAACGGATGGCTCAGAAATCATCCTAGAACCTTCGTCCAAAATCTGTTATCCTAGTAAATTCAATGGCAACATACGCGAAATTGAGCTTGCCGAAGGTGAAGCGTTTTTTACGATCGCACATGATGAAAAGCATCCTTTCCATGTACAGTTAGCTTCCGACCTAGCAGTAAAAGTGCTTGGGACATCATTTCGAATTAAAGCATACCAAGCTTCCCAAAACGTAGAGGTACTCGTTGCAACAGGTAAAGTTGCCGTACAACGGGGAGATAAAGTCCTGGGTTTGCTGACCAAAAACCAAAGTTTGCGCTACAGCACACAGACCAAACAAGCATCCCGCAGTTTAACAAAAGATACCACGCCAGTGGCAATCGAATTTAATGGGACATCGTTACGGGGGGTGATACAACAATTGGAATATGTCTACAACATCGAAATCGTATTGAAAGACAAAGCACTTTCCACTTTAAAAACTACAGCTACCTTCAATAGTACACAAAAACCAGAGGAGATTTTGGATATTCTCTGTAGCCTACACCATATTAAATATAGTACGACCGAAAACCATAAGATATTTAAAATCCATAAATAATGTATAAAAAATAACCGCAAAAAATCTTAGTCACCATGCGTAATTCATTACCTAATTATTACAAAAAAATGAAAACACCTCCACTCAAAAGAGAACTCTCTTTTTATCGGATCCTGAAGTATCCGTGCTTAACATTTTCAATTACGTCCATATTCTGCAGTTCACTGATGGCGTCTCCGGGGATGGCTCAAAAATTGGATAAAAGTAGGATAAACATTAAAATAAGCAGGGGACAGCAACTTAAAGAGATCCTGCATAAAATGGAGAATCTTTCAGGGCTAAGTTTTGTCTACAATCCGGACCTTCTGCAAGAACGCAATACTGTTGTCAGTGGAAATTTCAAAACGGAATCTGTACGTTCACTGTTGAATAAACTTGGAATCAGTGCGGTAGAAAAAGATGGTCATATTATACTTACCACGCAAGCCAACAGCAAAGCACAAAGCATCGTTACTGGTATTGTCAGAGATACCTTAGGTGCCGCTATTGCCGGTGTATCCGTAAAAGTAGTCGGAACACAAGCTGGAACCACTACTGATGCCCAGGGTTCCTTCCGCATTGAAGTAGGATCTCAGGCAATACTCTCGTTCTCTATGATCGGTTTCCGTTCAAAAGAGGTCGCTGTAGGCGACAATGAGGTTATTAATGTGACCTTAAGTGGGGAAAATTCCACACTATCAGAAGTGGTCGTTGTTGGATATGGAACTCAGAAAAAAGAAACGTTGACCGGTGCTATAAGTCTGGTAGCACTTGATAAATTATCCTCACGATCAGTAAACAGCGTAGGTGAAGTACTCGCTGGAAAATCTCCTGGTGTAATTGTGAGCAACGAAGGTGGTGATCCAACTTCACCCCCACGTATTAATATTAGGGGCGCCGGTGGTATTAATGGTGAAAATGTACTGTATGTTATTGATGGTTCGATTTTCTTAGGCACACCACAATTAAATCCCAACGACATCGAATCTATTTCTGTGTTAAAGGATGCCTCTGCTGCAATCTATGGCGCAAGGGCTTCAGGTGGTGTAGTTCTGATCACAACAAAGAAAGGTAAGAAAGGACAGATGCAAATCAGTGTTGATGCCAAAATCGGCCAACAAAGTGCATGGCGCAAATTAAAACCCCTAAATGCACAACAACGTGCAGAAGTAGCGGCGACAGCGGCAAAAAATGGAGGCACGACCATCTTGCCTGCCTTCGACCCGACCAAGTATCCCGATGGACTTGTAACAAAAACCAACTGGATGGATGAGGTCTTTAGAAATGCAACTTTACAGGACTACAACGCAGCTATCAATGGTGGAAATGAAAAATCCAATTTTTATCTGAGTTTCAATTACCGCAACGCGGAAGGTATTGTACTCAATACCAAAACACAACGTTATAATTTCAGGATAAACTCAGAACATCAAATTACCCCTTGGCTGAAAGTAGGTGAAAATATGTCCTATAGCAGCACCAATGGAAACGGTGCAAATACGAGTAGCGACTACACTGGAGCACTTCTCTCCGCAATTTATTACCCAACCAATGGGACGCCTTATAATCCCGATGGCAGTTTTGCAGGCCTACCTGGACCTTTTCCGGGTGATTATGGCGATATCATTAACCCAGTGGCTGAATTAAAGCGTATCGACATCAACAATCCCGTCAATGTACTCGTCATCAATCCTTATGCAAATATTCAACTTGCAGAAGGATTAACATTCCGATCGAATTTAAGTATTACCAAATCCAATTCCAGATACAAAAGCTTTACGCCAAAACGTCCTGAAATTGGCAAACCTGTGATGAGTAATAGCCTTGTCGAAAGAGCGAATGACATCAATGACATCCTTGCGGAGCAAGTCCTGAGTTACAAAAACAAATTTGGTGTTCATCAGCTGGATTTGACAGGTGGTTATACATTTCAAAAAACCAAAAGCACTTCTTTGTATGCGTCAGGCACAGGATTCGATGACGAATCCAAACAATACAGGTACCTAAATAACGCCAATACAATACAACCGTCGGAAAGCGGATACGGAGCAACAGCTCTTTCGTCGCTTTTCTTACGGGCGAATTATAACTACGATGAAAAATACCTAATATCCTTAATTGGCCGAAGGGATGGTTCATCTATCATTCCCATGAAAGAAAATAGAACGCGATACTATTATTCTACATCTGCCGGATGGGCCCTGCATAAAGAAGATTTTTTGAAATCTGTCGAATGGCTGAATGAACTTAAGATACGGGGTAGCTATGGTAAATTGGGTGGTCTCGCCAATCTAAATCCACTGGATGTAAACCCTCTTCTTATCCGCGCAGATGCCTATTTTGGCGAAAACCCCAAGCTACAAAATGGCTATGCACAGAACGTTTTACCAAATCTGGATATGCGATGGGCCGAAAGTAAACAAACCAACATAGGCTTGGATCTCGGCATTTTGAATGGATTGAGTTTAGTAGCGGATTATTTTATTAAGGAGACAAATAATATGATCCTGACCAAACCACTTCCGGGAACAGCGGGTTTGAGCACACAAACCATTAACGGTGGATTGGTAAAAGATAAAGGCATTGAACTTGGACTAACCTATAGCAGCGCGAAAAATAAGGACTTTTCGTACTCCATCAATGCTACCTTAACTAAATTAACCAACAATGTTGAAGAATTGGCGCCCGGCCTAAACAATATTGCTGTAGGCACCAATTTTAGAAATGAATTGGCGCCGCTGACAATTACCGTGGGCCAACCACTTTACAGCTATTATGTATTAAAAACAGATGGAATCTTTCAAAGTCAGGCAGAAGCTGATAACTACAAAAATGCCAATGGACAAAAAATTCAGCCCAATGCAAAAGCCGGTGATTTCAAATTTGTGGATATCGATGGCAATGGCTCCATTGGTCCTGAAGATCGCTATTATGCAGGTAGCGCCTATCCAGATTTCTCTTATGGTCTGAGTTTTAATGCAAATTACAAAAATTTCGATTTCAATATTTTTGCTCAGGGTGTACAAGGCAACAAGCTGTTCAATGCTGTCAAGAGAACAACCTATAGCGCCAGTGGCCCCTCTTACAATAAATTAGAAGGCATTCTTGATGCTTGGTCGCCAGAAAACCCGAATGGAAAAGTTCCGATTATTTCGAGTTCGGACGCTAATGGTAACTTCAATGCTTCAGATTTCTATATCGAAAATGGTTCCTTTCTTCGCATCCGTAACGTTACGTTAGGCTACACTCTTCCAAAATCTTTAGCGGATAAATTTAAGCTCGGGAACGTGAGAGTCTATGCCACCACAAACAACTTGTTCACATTCACAAAATATACAGGGTTTGACCCGGAGATCGGTATGGATAACAACGGACTTGACGTTGGGCGTTACCCACAAGCCAGAAGCTTCATCTTCGGTCTAAATGTCAATTTTTAATCTTAAAATAATGCCAACAGGAGCGAAAGGGGTTATAGTTCATTCTATAGCAATTTGGTTAAGCTCCTTATCAATCATTAAAAAAGAAAATAAGCAAACGATGAAAACGAATATAAAATACGTCGCATTAGCAGCTACAGCGCTCTTTGCATCGTGTACGAAACAATTGGATATTTCACCTGAAGGTGCACCCTCTTCACAGAATTTTTGGAAAACAGAGCAAGATGCCATCAAGGCAGAGGCCGGTATGTACGAAAAATACAACGAAGAAGATTACTATGGCCGAGGAATGTTCTGGTTTATCAATGCAAGTGACGATATGGTCACAGGACGCAATAAACCTGAAGCAGACAACATTAAAAATTTTAATCGAAGCTACATTGGGGGTGGTTATACAGAAACGCAATGGAGCATGCGTTATGCAATTATAAAGCGAGCAAACGATATTATTACCAATGTTCCGCGAATCACAATGGATGAAAATCGGAAAAAGCAAATTATCGGTGATGCTTATTTCAATGCAGGCTTAGTTTATTTCCAACTGGCAGCAAACTATGGAAACGACAAGGCTGGTGTACCAATTGTCACACCAGAAACAGATGCTACTGTACCAGTTCCACGGGCCAACAATGTTAATGAAAATTACGACTACATCATCTCTTTATTTTTAAAAGCAGCTGAAAATCTACCTTATTTTTCAGACATGAACTCGTCTGATTATGGCAAAGGACACAAAACTGCTGCTTGGTCTTATCTGTCAAAAGTCTATTTATACAAAAAGGACTATACAAATGCCGTAAAATATGCGGATATGGTAATTAATTCAGGCAAACATGATTTGGTACCAGCCTTTGTCGATGTGTTTAAAGCAGCTAACAACTGGTCCAAAGAATACATCTGGTCAGTGGTTTGTACACCAAATGGTGGTGGTACGGGTTGGGGAAGTAAACTTCCGGGGGTTATGTTGACCAATAAAGCTTGGGGAATCTACAATGGATGGGGATACTATCTACCGACCAAAGAATTATACGATTCATTCGAAACGGGTGACTTGCGTCGTGAAGCAACGATCTTAAAACCCGGCGACAAATTCCAGTTCTTCGGAGCCGAGCGTACCTTTACAAAAGATGGCGGTGCGACATCCAACTATCAATTCAAGAAGTACATGGAACCCTTTTCATACAAAGATCCCATTCCGACACATGTCAACCCAAATGGAGATAATGGGACAACAGATTTAAATGTTCCATTGATGCGTTATGCAGAAGTACTTCTGATTAAAGCCGAAGCAGCCATAAATTTAAATGGATCCGGTGCCGGTGATACCGAATTGAATAAAATCAGAAAAAGGGCCGGTTTATTACCAAAAAGTGGAATGACATTGGTAGATTTAAAGCGCGAACGCAGAAATGAACTTGCGGGTGAATGGGCAGACCGTCACCGCGATCTCGTCAGATGGGGGGACGCGCAAGCCACTTATGCCAAACCCTTACATGATTTCGATGGCACGATTATCTGGCCAGCCAGAACCTTCAATCCACAGGTGCATGATGTGTGGGCGGTACCGCAACGTGAGATTGACAACAGCATAGGTGTAATCAAACAAAATGCAGGATGGTAAAAGGCAGTAAGTTAATTTGGTATTTATTTGTCAGTCTAAGTATTCAGTCAGTTTCTGCTCAGCAGAAACTGACTGCTAATGCAGGACATAGCCATAACGATTACAAACAACAAATCCCATTGTTGGAGGCCTACTACGCCGGCATGGGATCTATCGAAGCTGATGTCTTCTATCGCAATGGAGAACTCTACGTCGCACACGAGAGTGGTGAAATCAAACCTGGGAAAACCTTAAAGAGACTTTATATAGAGCCCTTGATTGCCTTTTTCAAAGAAAATGGTAACCGCCCTTACGCCGATCCTAATCAAACATTGCAATTGGTGATCGATATTAAGGAAAATTACGAACTGGTGCTTTCTACACTGTTGGAAAATCTGAAAGGGTATGAAGCTGTATTTGATCAGCAGAAAAATCCATCGGCAATTAAAATCGTGGTCAGTGGTAATATTCCACCGGTCGAAAAATTCAATCGTTATCCACAATTTATCTACTTTGACGGAAGACCCGAGGAAGATTATACGCCAGAGCAGCTAAAGCACATCGGAATGATTAGTCAGAATATTGCTCACTATTCGGTGTGGAACGGAAAGGGAACACCTACTCCGCCTGATCTCGAAAAAATGAAAACTGTCATTGACAAGGCACATAAAATGGGGAAACCTTTTCGTTTTTGGGCTACAAAAGATAGCCCAAACAGCTGGAAAGAATTGGCACACATGGGTGTAGATTGGATCAATACGGATCATCCAACGGCATTAAAAAATTTTTACCTAAATAATGCCAAAGTCGAATACAGTAATCCACAAGCATATACTCCTTACAAACCAACCTACAAAAGTGATGGTGCCACAACCAACATAAAAAATGTTATTTTGCTGATTGGAGATGGAATGGGATTAGCACAAATCCAAGCTGGGCTAAGCGCCAATTTCGGTCAATCCAATATCATTAACATGCGGCATATTGGTTTTTCCCGCACCGAAGCATCAAACTCTGATTTTACAGACTCCGCAGCCGGCGGAACGGCTTTAGCAACTGGGCATAAAACCAACAACCGCTATATTGCTGTGGACGAGCATGGTAAATTAATTGCCTCAATTCCCGATACCTTGGCCACCTATGGAATCAAAAGCGGCATCATTAGCTCTGGAGACATTACCGATGCGACACCAGCAGCATTTTATGCACATCAAATCGACAGGACAATGTCTCAAGAAATTGCTGCAGACTTCCTAAACAGCCATGTCGATATCTTAGTAGGCTCCCGCCGGGAAAGTTTTCTAAATAATAAGAACGGAAAACTGATCCAGCAATTGAATGAAAAAGGCTACCAGCTAAAGAACACATTGAGTGAATTCGAAAAAGCCACTTCGGGCAAACAACTGGTACTCTTGGCAGACTCGGCAACCAGGAAAGTACTAGACGGACGAGGAGACATGTTAAAAACCTCACTTCAAAAAACCATACAGCTGCTATCTAAAGATAAGCAGGGTTTCTTTATTATGGCTGAGGGTGCACAAATCGATTACGGCGGCCATGCAAATGACCTATCTTATGTTGTCACAGAACAACATGATTTTGACAGACTTGTGGGCGAAGCATTAAAGTTTGCGGACCAAGATGGTGAAACCTTAGTCATTGTGACCGCAGACCACGAAACTGGCGGTTTATCCTTATTAGACGCCAATTATAGAAAGGGTACAGTCAGAGGAAATTTTAGCAGTGACGATCATACCAACATTATGGTTCCAGTCTTTGCTTATGGTCCCGGTGCCCAGAATTTTATAGGTGTATACAACAACACGGAAATATTCAAAAAGATTCTGATGGCTTATAAGCTGAACTAAAAAATATCAATTTACTGATCGAAAAATCCGATCACAATACCCGAAATATCCAAGACGATTTCATTACTAAACATAAAATCCTCTGATTGTAAAAATCAGGGGATTTTATGTTTAAAAAGATATCAAAACACTGATTATTTATTCCTCTTTCCTTTAAAACTCGATTTAGCATATCTATTTTTTTACTTATCTTGTTATCAAAAAAGACAATAACCTGTATGATACCACAACTCAGAAGAATCGCGCTCTTATCTTTACTAATTCTCAGCGCATCAATCAGACTTCTTGCTCAGGACGACCGAAAGGCAGACTGGTTTAAAGATGCCCGTTTTGGCATGTTTATTCACTGGGGGCTATACAGCGCAGCGGAAGGAATATGGAAAGGTGAACCCCTCCGTTATATGAACAACTATGCGGAATGGCTACGCTACCGCAACCGGGTATCAAAGGAAGAATATGGAAACTTGGCCAAACGCTTTGACTGGAGCAAAATAGATCCTGAACAATGGGTGCTCCTCGCTAAAGAGGCCGGAATGAGATACATCATCATCACCACCAAACATCATGATGGTGTAGCACTTGGGATACCAAAGTAGGCACTTACAGTTTACCTAAACTCAGCGGTGCTAACCGCGATGTGATTAAAGAAATCGCAGCAGCATGTAAAAAACATGGGATGAAGCTCGGCTTCTACTACTCACATTGGATCGATTGGGAACATCCTTATGGCTGGAACCATCAACAGGAACTCTCCGGGCATGTTTCGGATCCACAGTACAACCAATACTGGCAAGAAAAAGTAATCCCCCAGCTCCGTGAACTCATGAGTAACTACGGCGATATTTCATTAATCTGGTTTGATATGTGGATCCCCTATCAAAAATCCATCATTAACAAAGAACAACTGCTCCAAGTAGTCAGGCTGATCCGTGAACTACAGCCAAATTGCTTGATCAACTCACGTCTCGGCCTTCCTACAGATGCCGAAAATGTAGATTTCGAAACTTTGGGTGACAACCAGTTCGGGAGCAACTTTATTGCACATCCTTGGGAAACACCCGGTACCATCGCCCACTCCTGGGGTTATAATGGTCAGGAAAATGAATGGAAATCAACCAGCCAGATTTTTCAGTCACTGATCTCAAACATCAGTCTCAACGGCGGGTTTACCCTGAATATTGGCCCTCGCGCCGACGGAACTGTTCCTTATGAAAGCGTAAGCCGTCTACATGATGTAGGCTCCTGGTTAAATACCTATGGCCAAGGGATCTATGGCAGCACTGGTCTTTCTTTAAAAAACAACCATTTTGACTGGGGTTACTTGACCACCAAAACCGAACAGCATAAAACCGTTGTCTATGCGCATGTATTTAACTGGCCGCTGGATCATAAGCTACGCATTACAGGAATTCAATCCAAACCATCCAATGTATCGCTAATGAAAGGTAATACTTCAACACCTTTAAATTATGATCAGAGCCTGAGTCTAATCCATGTTGACCTACCGGCGGACCAACCGGATCATTATGTTTCAGAGGTAAAACTGACCTTTGACGGACCTTTAGAACTGGACAAAAATACAGTCCCTGAATCCACCTTCGGCGGCTTTTCATTAAAATCAACCAATAGCCTGAACAATGACCTAAAAATCGTGCGCTATAACGGTAAAAATCCAACCTATGCCATACTCACAGGAAACACAAAGATCGACTGGGAAGTAACTATCCCCGAAGCAGGGAGCTATACAATCGACTTTTCAGCCCACAATCCGAACAAAGAGCCTATTCCGTTCGAAATTAGCGTTGCCAGTCAACAACTAAAAGGAAGTTTTGGGCCGAACAAAAAAATGGTTGTCGAGCCAAATGAAAATAACTACACCGAGGAATTTGTAGAAAAACGTATCGGAACATTAAAATTTGATAAACCGGGTAAATATATTTTGACCTACAAATCCCAACAGCAGCTCCCGCTCTGGTTTAACTGGTTGTGGCTGGAAAAAACAAAAAATTAAATTCCTTCGCAGAAAACGGTGTTAAAAAATCAGCAAAAACCTTTGGCTATTTCCCAAAGGTTTTTGTTATATTAAAGTAACTATATGCATAATGCCTTTTTGTATATAAGTTGCCTACTTTAATATTTTTTTATTATTTCGCAGCAAATGTTACCAATTTTGTAAATAAAGAACAGATAAATCTCCTATCTTTATACATGAGTAAAATGATCCTAAATATTGTTGGTTAATGCATCTGGAACAGAACTCTTTATCTACACCTTCCGCTCAAACACAACGTTCGGGATTGGAGGGATTGATTACAACTTTGGAAGACGGCACCATTCTACATCTCAATGAACGCGCATGTGAGCTTTTAGCGTTAGACAATATTGAAGCGAAAGGCAAAAAATTACATCAGTTGACTACATTCTATTCATCTGAGGACGCATCGCCTCTTACAGCAGAACAGACTCCCTTTCAAATCGCGCTTAAAAACAATCCTTACGACCAAGATATAATCTTAGGAATCGCAACAGGGGGTACGTTTAAATGGTTTGTTTTCCATATCAGCCGGTTCTCCGAAGAAAGTAAGTCCGGCCTTCTGGTATCTTTCATCGATATTTCAAAAGTTATCAATCAGAACCATGCCCTGAAAGATAAACAACAGCAGTTGCAACTGCTGGTTGCCTCCCTCAACGATCTGGTCTTTGAAGTAACCGATACCGGAGTGTTTAAAAACTATTGGACCAATGACCCCGGTTTACTATTCTACCCACCGGAGGAATTTTTAAACAAAAGCCTGACCGAACTTTTCCCGGCAGATCTGGCTATACCAACGATTCAACTGATCCAGAAATCTCTACAGTTAAACAGGGAATTTAAAATGGAGTTTCAGTCTCCTTCCGAACAGCATAAAGACAAATGGTATAGTCTACAGATCAAACCTATTCATCGATCACAAAACCGGATCGCATTGGTTGTCTCCGATATTACAAAGCAAATTGAATCAACCGAAAAAATCCGATTTAACGAACATAAATTCAATCAGGCCTTCCATTTCTCTGGTTTAGGCATTGCCTTGACAAATCTAGATGGTTATTGTATTGAATCCAACCATACATTAACCAAGATCCTGGGGTACACACAGGAAGAGTTGTCGACAATGAAATTCTCACACAACGCCCATCCAGATGACGTCGAACGTGATATCGGGCTCAGGAGACAACTTATTCGTGGTGAAATTGAAACGTTTACCATACAAAAACGTTACCGACACAAACTCGGTCATTATGTGTGGTGTTCAGTGACAATTGCAGCAGTCTTTGATAATGCCAATGCCCCCCTATTTTTGATCGTTCAGGTTCAGGATATTTCTGAATCAAAGAAAAATGTCGAAATATTAAAGCGGCAAAAAATAGAATCTGATCTGGTTAAAATGGACCTCGAAACCAAAGTCAGACAACTGGAAGAATTTACGAATATCCTTGCACATAACTTAAAAGGACCGTTGAGTAATATGCCGATGCTCATCGATGAGCTTAAAGTCTCAACAGATGAAAAGGTAAAGGCTGATTTTCTGGAGCTTTTGAAGATCAGCACGGAGCAACTTACCGAAACGTTACACGACTTGGGTGAGATACTCGAATTGAGGTCGAATAAATCGCTCGTATTTGAAGACTGTGATTTTCTCCAAGTATTTTATAAGGTAAAACAGCAGTATATTGGAGAAATACAGCAAAAGAATGCTGTAATTTCTGTCGAATTCAATGTGACCAATATCCACTATCCAAAAATTTATCTGGAAAGTATCCTTGGCAATCTCATCAGCAACTCACTTCGGTTTACAGCGAGCGATAAAGCGCCATGTATTGAAATTAGGACTTCCCTAGAGAAAAATGGAACATTATTGACCGTCAAGGATAATGGATTAGGCATCAATCTACCTAAATATAAATCTCAGCTCTTCATGTTTAAAAAGATTTTCCATCGCGGGTTTGAGAGCAAAGGCATTGGTTTATTTCTTACCCGGTATCAGGTAGAATCATTGGGCGGTAAAATAGATGTCCAAAGTAAACCGAACGAAGGAAGTATCTTTTCCGTCAAATTTTTAGAAAGAAAATAATGAATCAGGAAAACAATAGAAAAATCATCCTCATAGACGACAATGCGATCTTACACACTATTTTTGGCTACATGCTACAGGGATTTTCGGATTATCCAATTGAATTTTATCCTTTCAAAAATGCATTGGACGCACTGGATTTTATGGAATCGAATGACATCAGTGCATCATCCAGACCAGCCGTATTGTTTGTTGATATCAGCATGCCCTTTATGACAGGCTGGGAACTGATGGACGTTTTAGAGGATAAAACCGATTTTATCAATCAGACCAAGATCTTTATCATAAGCTCTTCCACCAGCCAGAGCGACCAGGAACAATTGGCAAATTATCCTTTTATAAGTGGTTTTATTTTGAAACCTTTTGGCAAAGAATTATTATATGAAATTCTGAGAGCGCCCCATTAAAGATGATCGCTTCATCTCCAGAATGTTGGATAAAAGCATTCAACAGAATGCCATACCTATCATTGATGAAAAGGAATAGTGGGAAGACCGACAACAATTAGCCTGTTCTTTAGAGGCAAAAAAGGAAATAGACATCAGTTAAAATACGGATGCTTATTTCCTTTTTTTGTCTGCATTGTTAGATTGCCTTACATTTCTCTGCAAGCCAGTTCTTTTCTTCACTTGAAAGATGTGTTGATAACTGATCAAATACCCATTGATTGTAATTATTCAGCCAAGAAAGATGCCTTTTTTCCAACAGGGATTTCTCAATCAAGTCTGTCGCAATATAACATATTGTCAATGTCTCAAAATCCAAGAAATCACCGAATTCCGACGAACCCGCTTTTCGAGTCAACACCAAATTCTCGATACGAATACCATGTTTGCCAACACGATATAGACCAGGTTCAATGGAGGTAATCATACCCGGTTCAACAGCAACATCTATTGCGGCAGCATTAAATGTCTGCGGCCCTTCATGCACGTTCAGGAAAAATCCAACACCATGCCCTGTGCCATGACCATAATTGCGCAAGGTCTCCCACAATGGGCGGCGGGTAATAGCATCGATTTGATATCCACGAGTGCCTGCAGGAAAAATTGCCTGCGACCCCTCTATCGTACCTTTCAGCACCAATGTATAATCTTCTTTTTCCTCCTGTGTAAGACCTCCCAGTGAAACAACCCGTGTAATATCTGTCGTTCCTGTTTTGTATTGACCGCCAGAGTCCACCAACAACAAGCCCTTTGGGCGTAATGTATAATTGGATTTCTCATTCGCTGAATAATGTGGCAATGCACCATGATCTAGATATCCTGCAATTGTGGTGAAAGAAACATCAACAAATCCGTCTTGGTCCTCACGGAATCCACGCAGCTTATCAGCGATCGACAACTCCGAAAGCTCTTCACTGCCGACATTTTCTTCCAACCATTTAAAAAACTTCGTAAGTGCAACACCGTCTTTTACAAAAGTATGCCTGTTATTTTCAATTTCAACTTTATTCTTAATTGCTTTTAAGGTCGTAGAAGGATTTATTTTTTCTACGATTTTAATGCTATCAGGCACGCTGTCAAATACAGCAAAGCAAGTACGTTTCGGGTCAATTAAGATGGCCTTTGCCGATAATGTTTCAATCGTTTGATAGATGCTTTCGTATGCAGCTATTTCCACACCATAGCCTTTTAGTTCAGCAATTGTTTCGGTGCTCAACTTCGACGGCTCAATGTAGAGTGTTGCTGTATCCGCTGTAATCAATACGAACCCTAAAACAACAGGATTGCAGGGTACATCCTGGCCACGGATATTAAGTAACCAGGCGAGATCATCCAGAGAAGATATTAAATGTGCATCGGCACGATTTTTCTTCATTTCAGCCCGAACAGCCTCAATCTTCGCAACAGTAGATTGCCCTGTAGTACTTTCTGGCAACAGGTAAGCCTGCTCCCTTGGTAAGTCCGGTCTGCCCTCCCATAAATCAGATAACAAATCGATATGACCATCCACCTGAATATCTAGAGGCTCCAATGCATTTTTGACAGACTGAGCCACCAAAAGTGACGCCAGATTGCCATCAAAAGCAACTTTTGCTCCTGCATTCAATTTCTCTCCTAACCAATCCGCATATTCCGCCGCTGCCTGGACTTTCAGTTTAACTAATTCAAAACCTGTTCCTTCCAATTGCTCCACAGCTTGGACAAAATAACGGGAATCTGTCCAAAGGCCAGCAAAATCTTGCGTGATAGCCAAAGTGCCTGCAGACCCTGTAAAACCTGAGGCCCAGGCAATACATTTGTAACGTTCTGGTAAATATTCACTGATATGAGGATCTGATGACGGGATAATATATCCATCGATTCCTTGAATCTTCATAGCCTCACGAATAGCAGCTAATTTTTCGATATGCTTCATGTCGTCTATACAATTTTATGCAAGTTAGGATTTTTTAGGGTCGAATGCCTAACTTTAAGGCAAATAAAACAAACGGATTAAATGCGTATATACGCTAATTAAAATTATACATACATTGGACCAACGGTACAATATCAAAGAATCGTACAGTTCATGTTCAAAGAAATTACTTGTTGATGAAAAAAATCGCCATATATTCCATTACACTATCGACCTATGCATTTACCGCGGTGACAAGCTCCCTGTTTGCTCAGGATATCAGAACCAAGATCCAAGAAGCATTCAATCAATTTCAAAACCAAGAAAGCCTGAAGAACGCAATAAGTTCTTTGACAGTATTTGACGGAAAGACAGGTCAAACCATTTTTGCTGCCAACGAAAATATCGGGCTGGCTACAGCTTCAACGATGAAAGTCATTACAGCTGCTACAGCATTGGATTTTCTGGGCAAGAACTATCAGTTTAAAACGACCTTATATTATACAGGTTCAATCGATGAAAACGGGGTCCTCAATGGAAATATCATTGTTTCGGGCACCGGTGACCCTACACTGGGGAGCGACCGTTATCCGGAGACCAAAGCAGCTATTGTGCTAAACAAATGGATTACGGCCATTCAAAATGCTGGAATACGAAGTATCAATGGAGCTGTTATTGCCGACGACCGCTTATATAATGGCAATCAGCTACCGGGCGGATGGATATGGACGGATATGGGTAATTATTATGGCGCAGGCATTTCATCACTCAACTGGCATGAAAATGCTTTCGGAATTGATTTTAGTCCGGCGGCCAAAGTTGGGGCAAAAGCTGAAATCGTCAATTACACGGTTCAGGTTCCCTATCTGCAGATTATCAACGAAACCACAACAGGCAAAGCTGGAAGCGGTGACAATGTCTATGCCTATGCATCCCCCTATTCCACCAAAATATTCGTTCGTGGCACCTATGGGCAGGATTTAAAGAAGACCATCGAACTCGCTTCCCCGGACCCTGCATATGATTTGGCTTTTCAACTGAATGAAGGACTCAACAAACAGGGCATCCTCGCAATCCAACCGCCTGCAACAGGTGTCAAAATGGATTCGATAGACCTTTCCCAAAAGCAACCATTGGATGTACACCTATCGCCTACCATGGACAAAATTGTCTATTGGTTTAATCAAAAAAGTATCAATCTCTATGGGGAAGCCTTACTAAAGGCTATCGCCTATACAACCGCTGGAAAAACGGGAACGGATGATGGTGCCAATTATATACAGAAATACTGGAACGCGAAGTTAGGGATCAAACCGGGCGAGATCAATAGTGTGGACGGCTCAGGGCTTTCGCCACAGAATAGAGTTACGACCCTGGCCATGAACAAAATTATGCAGTATGCGCAAAAGCAAAACTGGTATCCCGTATTCTACGAAAGTTTGCCGTCCTACAATGAGATGAAGATGAAAAGCGGAACAATTGCTGGTGCCTTAGGCTATACCGGCGTACACACCGCTAAAAATGGACAGTCTTTTACCTATACATTATTGGTCAATAATTATTCGGGATCAGGGGCAAATATGCGCAGGCAAATGTTTAAATTGCTGGACGTTTTGAAATAACATATTATTGTCTATTTATAATAAGATATTGGCAAATATTTCCAATTGTCAAAAAGAATGATAGATTTGTAGCCTTAAATTAATAAAATCGTAATGAGTAACACTAATCGTAAACAGGCAGCGTTAAATTACCACTCAATGGGTAGACCTGGAAAAATAGCTGTTGTTCCGACAAAACCAACAAATTCGCAAAGAGACTTATCGTTAGCATATTCTCCTGGCGTAGCGGAGCCATGTTTGGCTATTGCCGAGAATAAAGAAGATGCTTATAAATATACCGCAAAAGGGAACCTTGTTGCTGTTATCAGTAACGGTACAGCTGTATTGGGCCTAGGTGATATCGGCGCTCAAGCAGGTAAACCCGTCATGGAAGGAAAAGGTTTATTGTTCAAAATTTTTGCTGACATCGATGTATTTGACATCGAAGTGGACACCAAAAATGTTGACGAGTTCGTCAAAATCGTAAAAGCATTGGAACCAACTTTCGGAGGTATCAACCTGGAAGATATCAAGGCTCCTGAATGTTTTGAAATTGAGCGTCGCCTCAAAGAGGAAATGAATATCCCGGTCATGCACGATGATCAACATGGTACAGCAATCATTTCCGGTGCAGCGCTGATCAATGCCTGTGAAATTATCGGAAAAGATATCTCCAAAGTAAAAATCGTCGTCAATGGTGCCGGTGCTGCTGCGATGTCCTGTACAGCAATGTATATTTCCGTAGGCGCAAGCAAAGAAAACATTGTGATGCTTGACAGTAAAGGTGTCATTCGTACGGATCGAGAAAATCTGGACAGCATGAAAGCACAATATGCTACGGATCGTGATATCCACACCCTAGCAGATGCTGTCAAAGACTCCGATGTGTTTATTGGTTTATCTGCAGCTGATGTCATGTCTGCAGAGATGTTGTTGACTATGGCTCCGAATCCGATTGTTTTGGCGATGGCCAATCCAAATCCAGAAATTGCCTACGATTTGGCAATGGCTACCCGTAATGATATTATCATGGGTACTGGGCGTTCGGATTATCCAAATCAGGTAAACAACGTATTGGGCTTCCCTTACATCTTCCGTGGTGCTTTGGATGTACGCGCGACAGCAATTAATGAGGAGATGAAAATTGCCGCAGTACGTGCTATTGCTGACCTGGCAAAACAACCCGTTCCTGAAGAAGTCAACCAAGCATACAATACCAACAATTTAAAATTCTCTGAAGAATATATCATTCCTAAACCTACCGATCCACGTTTGATCACAGAGGTTTCTATGGCTGTGGCAAAAGCAGCAATCGAATCTGGTGTAGCGAAAACGGCAATTGAAGATTGGGATAAATACCGCGATGCATTGCGTAAACGTCTGGGTAAAGATGATGCGATCATGCGCAACCTAACGATGGCCGCTAAAAGAGACCCAAAACGTGTTGTCTTTGCTGAAGCAGATAATTACAAAACATTACGTGCCGCTCAAATCGTAAAAGAAGAAGGTATTGCGATCCCGATCCTATTAGGTAAGAAAGAGAAAATCCAACGTTTGATCCAAGAGTATGCTTTTGAATTGGACGGTGTAGAAATCATTGATCCAGTCGCTGAGGTTGACGGTGAATCAGAGCGTTCAAAAAAATTCATCGAGCACCTTTATACCAAAAGACAACGTAGAGGAATCTCCCGTTACGATGCGCGCAAACTGATGTTTGACCGCAACTACTTCGGTGCTTCTCTGGTTGAGTTTGGCGAGGCAGATACATTGATTTCTGGTATGACCAAAAATTATGCAAACACTATTCGTCCGGCATTGCATGTCATCGGTGCCAAACCGGGCAGCCGTGTAGCAGGTATGTATATGATGTTAACCAAAAAAGGGCCTATTTTCATGGGCGATACGACCGTGAATGAGGATCCTACTGCACAAGAGCTAGCTGATATCACCTTACTTTTGGACAAAGCGGTTAAACGCATGAATATCCAACCACGTATTGCTTTGTTGTCTTACTCCAATTTTGGCTCCAGTGAAGGAAAGACTCCTACCAAAGTGAGAGCAGCAGCACAGATCATTCATGAGCAGCACCCTGACATCATTGCTGATGGCGACCTGCAAGCTAATTTCGCCTTAAATAGCGACATGTTGACCGACAATTTCCCATTCAGCTGTCTAAATGGACAATCAGCAAACACACTTGTGTTCCCGAACCTGGAATCAGGTAATATTGCCTATAAACTATTACAAGAAGTCGGTGAAGCGGAAGCTGTAGGTCCTATTCTTTTGGGTATGAACAAACCGATCCATGTACTCCAATTGGATAGCTCTGTACGTGAAATCGTCAACATGGTGACTATTGCTGTAGTTGATGTTCAAGCTCATCTTAAAAATTTATAGAATCGCTTAAAATCTTCCTATATTCGTAGTACTATGTACGAATATTTCAATGGAAAATTAGCATATAAAGCCCCCACTCATGTTGTTATCGACGTGAGTGGGATTGGCTATTATGTTCACATCTCTCTTTATACCTTTTCCCAAATCAAGGATCAGGAAAATTGTAAATTATTTATTTCACTACAAGTTCGGGAAGACTCCCATACACTGTATGGTTTCGCCACAGAAGGTGAGAAAAAACTGTTCGAGAATCTGATCTCCGTTTCAGGTATTGGTCCCAATACGGGCCGGATGATCTTATCGTCCAATACACCTGATGAAATACAATCCGCTATTGTCAATGGGCAGGTTGCTTTAATTCAGAAAATTAAAGGAATCGGTCCTAAAACAGCGCAACGTCTGATCCTGGAACTTCAGGATAAATTGAAAAAACAAGGTGTGGAAACACTTTCAACTACGATTCAATCGCAGTCTGTACCTGATGAAGCTTTATCTGCTCTGGTCATGTTAGGCTTCAATAAAGCTGCTGCCGAAAAAGTATTGAATACGATTCTAAAAACAGAGGCGAACCTCTCTGTCGAGGATATGATCAAATTAGCGCTAAAGAGGCTTTAAAAAACGGCGGGCTCAATTCGCTTAACAAAAAGAGGCTTACAGGTTTGGCTCAAATAAAGTTTCATCTGCTGTACTCCAATTTCAGGATAACTAGGATGCATCTTTATAAATGCCATAGGATTTATAGGGACTTCACAGAAACCTTATATGGACCTCATTCGGACTTTATTCGGATCAAAGCGTATAAAGTCCGTTTTATATCCTTATCAGCCTCATAAAAAAAATATCTTATACAAGTGCTAATCTGCATTTCGTTCAATCATTGAAACGAACCATTTGCCTTTTAATGAATTAGGCTGTCCGATACTGTAAACTCCGATAAAATTACGGATGAAATAAACTTTATTCGACAATAAATGCGCATCCAAATGTGATCAATCATCGATACCCTCAGCGGGAAACGCAAACGATTGTTTTAATTAAAAACACATTAAATCAAACCACTGCAAAATACAAAGAAGAGTATTCTATCCTATTTCAACAGGCTATTTGTTACATTAAGCTTTTGCTAAATCGTATTTATTCCTTTATTTTTAGGGCTTCTTATTTCAGTTATAATCGCACTCATGAAAAAACTATTTTCACTTGCGCTTGCTTTAAGTATAGGAGCAGCAGTATTTGCGCAGGAAAAAAAAGATGTCACATTGAATATTGTGCCTCTACCGCAACATGTCCAGATCAAAAATGGCTCATTCAAAATCAATGCAAATACAAAAATTGCTTTTGATAGTGAAGAGGACAAAAAAGTTGCCGCTTTATTCCAGGATTTTCTAAAAAGCAACTACAACCTCAATTTAACGCTGGCAAAGTCGGCAGGTAAAAACAGCATTTATTTCTCTTCTAAAAGTGCAAAATCAGGCAATACCGAAGCGTATGATCTTAACATTGCTTCTGACCAAATTACGGTCAGTGGAAAAGCAGCCGGCCTATTTTATGGTATGCAATCGTTGATTCAATTGCTACCTGTCGATAAAAAAGCAGGTATCGAAATTCCCCAGGCATCCATTCAGGATGAGCCTCGTTTTGCTTACCGTGGATCACATCTTGATGTTGGCCGTCACTTCTTCCCCGTAGAATTTGTCAAAAAGTACATTGATATTTTGGCATCCTACAAACTGAATACTTTTCATTGGCACTTGACAGATGATCAAGGCTGGCGCATTGAAATTAAATCCCACCCAAAACTGACACAGATCGGTGGCTATCGTAACCAGACTTTATTGGGCAACTATAAAACTGACGGTGACTACGACAATACCCCTTATGGTGGTTTCTATACCCAAGACCAGATTAAAGAGGTCGTCGCTTACGCAAAAGCGAAGTATGTCACTGTCATTCCTGAAATAGAGATGCCGGGCCACGCTTTGGCGGCACTTTCGGCTTATCCAGAGCTAGGTTGTGGTGATCAACCGGGGCCATACACAGCTGCCCAGACCTGGGGTGTATTTGATGATGTCTTTTGTGCTGGTAAAGAAGAGACATTCAAGCTATTGGAAGATGTTATCGACGAAGTCATTCCATTGTTCCCAAGCGAATACATTCACATCGGTGGTGATGAGTGTCCTAAGACCAAATGGAAGACTTGTCCACATTGTCAGAAAAGAATCAAGGATAATAACCTCAAAGACGAACATGAATTGCAGAGCTATTTTATTCAACGTATGGAAAAATACATTAATAGCAAAGGCAAACGTATCATTGGCTGGGATGAGATCTTAGAGGGTGGATTAGCACCAAATGCGACTGTTATGAGCTGGAGAGGAGACCAAGGAGCCATCGACGCGGCAAACCAAGGACATGACGTCATTATCACAGCCAACAGTTATGGACTTTACTTTGACCACAAACAAGGTGCTGATCAAAATAGAGAGCCATTGAGCATCGGTGGACTTTCGACATTGCATAAAGTATATGCTGCCGACCCTATGCCTACCAAAATTTCAGAAAACAACAAGAAACACGTTTTGGGTGTACAAGCAAATATTTGGACAGAATATATCGGCTCTTCCAACAAAGTAGAGTTCACCATCTTACCGCGTGTACTGGCTCTTTCGGAAATTGCCTGGACGCAACCGGAGAATAAAAACTGGAAGAATTTTTCCGAACAACGTGCGGCACGCCAATTGGCAAAACTCGATCAGACAAACACATTCTATCGTGTACCTGAGGTATATGGTATCACTGACACGACTATATACGCATCAGAATATACCATCCGGGATTTAAAGCCATCTGTCGAAGGTGCGAAAATCTATTATACCCTAGACAATTATGATCCTTCAGAATTGGACCTTGAATATACTGGCCCGGTCAAAGTGACGGTTCCAAATAGTAAAGAACGTGTGTTCAAAGCCGTAGTTGTGACGCCTTCCGGAAAACGGAGCAATTACATTCGGGTAAACATTATCAATACAAAGAAATAATATCATTTCGCCCATGCGAAAGCGCTAATATTCTGTTAACTTTGAACAGAATATTAGCGCTTTTCTATTTAATGAGCGTATTCTACAAGAATATAAATACGAATTTTATGGCTGAAGATCTATTAATTGCCAAGGGCAGCAAAGCGGAACAATATCAAAACTTACTTCCACAAATAGGTGGATTGCTACAGGGAGAAAATAATCAGATTGCAAACCTTGCCAATATTGCGGCAGCGTTAAAGGAACAATTTAATTTTTTTTGGGTTGGTTTTTATCTCGTAGACGGTGCTGAAGAGCTTGTTCTTGGCCCCTTCCAAGGCCCTGTTGCCTGTACGCGCATAAAAAAAGGAAGAGGTGTATGCGGCGGTGCTTGGGCGCAGGCGGAAGTCCTTATCGTACCTGATGTAGAACAATTTCCGGGACATATTGCCTGCAGCTCACTTTCACGTTCAGAAATCGTATTGCCTGTATATAAACAAGGGAAAATTATCGGTGTACTCGATGTGGACAGCAGTGAATTGGATAGCTTCGACGAAATAGACGAAAAATACCTTACCCAAGTCTTGCAGTTGTTGGATAAATAACGTATTAAGCATTATTAGCAAAAAATATATAAAGCAAAAACCTAATAATCAAAAGTCGAATCCATTCATACACATGATTTCTACTGGAGCACTTACGGTCTTTATATTATTGTAATTCCCAAATTTTAACAAGCTTGTCGTCGCTGACACTAAAAAAATATTGACCGTTGTCGGACCAAACTCCCGCATTGACGGATAGATGATGGCCATCCTGCATTTTGTCGCGGCTCATATTTTTCAGCAGTGCAAAATCAGCATTAGACCAAAATTTCAACGACTTATCGCGGCTTACTGTTGCAAAAAATGGTTCAAAAGGGTGTGGATAGATCCCATACACCGTGAACAGGTGTGGTATAAAGGAGAAGTTATTGCTTAGTTGATTGACATCGGAAATAATAAGCTGAGCATCGCGTCCACCGCTTAAGAGTTTATTTTGAAGAAAAGCCAAAGAGGTTGTGGGCAGACTATGCAACTTCATCCGTTCGATGACATGGAAGTCCTCGCTAGCCAACAAATATACCCAGCCATCTTTATCACCCAGAGCAATCTTGGTTTCATCGGCATCCACGGCAATACTTCGTACTGTCGTTTGGGATAGCTGAAGGTCATAGATACGCTTGTATGTTGCGAGGTCGATTACATAAAGCCGTCCTTCCTCCCCTACGGCGAGCAGCTCATTCTTTTGCTGGATATAGGAAAGTGCAAAGATGGCTCTATTGCCGAGCTGCAAACTCGCCACAAGTTTCTGTTCCTGTACATCCACGAAAAGCAACTTTCCCTCCCGCAGCGCAATTGCCAGTATCGCAGTTCCCGGAATCAATTTTAAAGCATACACGGAGGAGGTCACCGCGCATAGGATACGCTTAAAACCATTCTTTTCAATATCCCATTCCACCACGCCCTTATCGTTGCCACCTGTAAAAAAAGTATGCGGATAATATCCCTTCTCCACGCAAAAAATTGGATTTTGATGCCCCGGTAATGTTGCTCTTAATTTAATATCCATAGTTATCTATTCAAATTCTCCGGATGATTACCGAAGTGGCCCTGCTTACAAATGAAATTCGCTTGCTCATCAATTTAAGTTTACCAATTCCAAATAAATAGCCGGAAAACAATAAAAAAGAAGTGCAGCATATTCACAAATATACTGCACTTCTAAGACTATTTTGTCATATTACCTTAAAGCCTTGACCAATTCCCGAATTCCGTCAAATTTCTTTGCGTGTATATTCGAATTCGGCACATATATTATTCAGTAACAAGGCTTTCTTGGGAAACGCCGTTATTGATGCCTACTTTCAAGATTTTTCGCAATTGTTTCCAACGAAAATCCCTTCTCACGCAACAATACGATCAAATGGAACAATAGGTCAGAAGTCTCATTGATAAAGTCGGTTTCAGTTTCAGTTAATGCGGCAATAACCGTTTCTACAGCTTCCTCACCTACCTTTTGCGCGATCTTATTAATTCCTCTGGACCGCAAACGGTTAACATAGGATTCGTCAGAAGGATTTTCATAACGATGATTGACGATACGTTCGAGCTCCAGTATAAAATTCTGATTGAATTCTGTATTGAAACAGCTCCGGCTCCCCGTATGACAAGTTGGCCCCACAGGATCAGCCTTGATCAATACGGTATCTTTATCGCAATCAATATGAATGCTCTTTACGTTTAAAAAGTTCCCGCTCTCCTCCCCTTTTGTCCAGAGACGATTTTTGCTACGGGAGAAAAAAGTCACGCGCTTCTCCGCCTGTGTCTTTTGCCAAGCCTCTTCATTCATATAACCCAGCATCAACACCTCCAGGGTTTGGGCGTCTTGAACAATCACTGGGACAAGTCCGTCACTTTTTGCAAAATCTAACATTGTATTGTATTTAGTATTGAGCTATGAGTATTTGAATCTAACTTATGTCAGCCTAGGGCTTAGAAGCTGTGTTCCTACTCCTTACTCATTAATCAATTTTCTTATTCTGCAAGCCCTGATAGCTTACCTAATAGTATCATTACTCCTTTATCCTTACTCTTAATTCTTTACTATTTTATTCGCGATTATCGCACGACAATACCATTATGGCGCAAAGTCTGCTTAAGATCCGGAATCAATATTTCTCCATAATGGAATACGGAAGCTGCTAATGCGGCATCCACGTTGGCCTGTTGGAAAACATCGACAAAATGCTGTTGATTACCAGCCCCACCAGATGCGATCAGCGGAATATGAATACGATCGTTAACAGCCTTTAAAAATTTATTGTCAAAACCGTTCTTAGTCCCATCATGATCCATTGAGGTCAACAGAACCTCTCCGGCCCCGCGTTCTTGCGCTTCAAGGATCCAATCCAGGGTATTGATTTCCGTCTTGATGCGTCCACCACTTAAATGGACAAAATCCTGTCCTTCAATAGATCTCGTATCGACAGCAACCACTACAAATTGGGCACCAAAAGCGGCGGCCATTTGATTGATCAGTCCCGGATTGCGCACTGCTGCAGAGTTAATGGAGATCTTGTCCGCCCCAGCATTTAATAGGATATCCGCGTCACTGATTTCATTGATACCACCTCCTATTGTAAAAGGAATATTCACCTGACGAGCTACCGCTTTTACGAGATCTATCGTCGTCTTACGTCCCTCATGTGTAGCTGTAATATCTAGAAACACAAGTTCATCAGCTCCTTGCTGGGAATATTCATAGGCAAGTTCAACAGGATCACCTGCGTCACGCAGGTCGACAAAGTTGACACCTTTTACCGTACGTCCGTCTTTGACATCCAAGCAGGGAATTATCCGTTTTGCCAGCATGTTAAAATCGGATTAATGATTTGAGATTCCAGTCTTTGATTTCATCGATAGAGATACGATTCTCATAGATTGCTTTTCCTACAACCACAGATTCTACTCCACCTAGCTCTTGAAGCTTTTGAATGTCATCCATTGAACTGATACCCCCAGAAGCAATCAGCTTGATAATCGGAGAGTGGTTTAACAATTTTTGATACAATTCCACACCTGCGCCCCCCAGTTTTCCATCTTTGCTAATGTCCGTACAAAGGAATCTAAAAAATCCCAAAGCCAAGCATTTATCAATATACTCGATCAATTTAATTGGTGAACTTTCTAACCAGCCGGAGTATTTAATGACTTCGTCCAACACATCAATTGCAATGACAATATGATCTGCGTATTTGACTTTCCCTTCGTTAAGCGTTGCCAGTTCCTCCAAAAAAGAAGGATTTGTGATCGCTTGCGTACCGACAATCACACGGTATACACCAGCATCCACCAATTCCTTTACCTTATCAATGCTTCTGACACCACCCCCATACTGTATTTTCATATCTGTCTTTTGGATGATATCGAATAAATAGGCCTGATTGCTAAAGTCACCTTTTGCACCATTTAAATCTATGATATGAACCAACTCCGTACCGTTTGCACGATAGTTCTCGATCTGCTCCTCTAAACTTATAGCATAAGTTGTAACGTCGTTGTAGTTACCCTCTCTTAAACGGACAACTTTTTTGTCCAAAACGTCAATTGCTGGAATGATATACATAATCGAATATTTTTAGTCTACTTGAATAGTTGAAAAATTGAGCAACAACTGCTCCCCTGCTTTTCCCGACTTCTCCGGGTGAAATTGTACGCCAAAGAAATTTTCTCTGGAAATTGCTGCTGAAAATGGCACTCCATATTCACATTTAGCGGCGGTAAATGTCGTATCATATTCGATATAATACGAATGGACAAAATAAAAATAAGTCTGATCTTCTATATTCGCAAATAAAGGATTATTTGCTTGTACCGAAACGCTATTCCAGCCCATATGAGGCACTTTACCCGCTATACCAGCTTCAAAATGTAACGTTTTCAGCGGGAATAACTTCAGCATCTCGGCATCACCTTCCTCCGAATATTCCGTCAGCAGCTGCATCCCGACACAGATTCCAAGCACAGGTTTACGCAAATCTTTAATATAGGGTACTAATCCCGACTCAAGCAACTTATTCATTGCCGCCCCAGCATGACCTACGCCCGGAATAATAATCCGATCATAACGATCCATCTCCTCAGCCGTATTGATCATACCATAAGTCAACCCTACTCGATCTAGCGCAGCAGTCAGGGAAAAGATATTCCCGGCACCGTAATTAATAATTCCTATCATCTTACAACACTCCTTTTGTACTTGGCAGTTGCATGTGATCTGCATCACGGCGAACAGCTTTCTTAATAGATTTGGCAAAAGCTTTAAAAATTGCTTCAATCTTATGGTGCTCATTATCCCCTTCGGCCTTGATATTTAGATTCGACCTGGAGGCATCAGAAAATGATTTAAAGAAATGGAAGAACATCTCTGTCGGCATGTCACCTATTTTCTCACGTTTAAATTCAGCATCCCATACGATCCAGTTGCGTCCGCCAAAATCCAGTGCAACCTGTGCCAGGCAATCATCCATTGGTAAGGTGTACGAGTAACGCTCAATACCACGCTTGTCTCCCAATACCTTCAAAAATACCTCACCCAAAGCTATCCCTGTATCTTCAATCGTATGATGCTCGTCTATATGAAGATCGCCTTTCGCTTTGATCGTTAAGTCCAATGCACCATGTCGGGCTATTTGATCCAGCATATGGTCAAAAAAAGGCAATCCTGTTTCGATTTCCGATTTACCGGAGCCATCCAAGTTTAGCTGAATAAAAATATCCGTTTCATTTGTCTTACGATGATGTTCGGCAGTACGCGTGCCCAGTTTAAGAAATTCGTATATCGTCTTCCAGTCTGTGGTTTCCAAAGCCACCACTTTCGGGTCGATGTCAACGTTCTCCAACGCCCCCAATTGATCATTGGCACGCAGCCATATTGCTTTGGTACCAAGATTTTGCGCGAGCTTCACATCATTGACTCGGTCACCGATAACGAACGATTCACTTAAATTATATTTTGACGGATCGAAATATTCACCGAGCATACCAATACCCGGTTTACGAGTGTCGGCATTTTCATGCGGAAAAGTCTTATCTATATGTTCTTTGGCAAATACTACACCCTCTGCTGCAAACGTATTTAGCACAAAATGATGGACGGGCCAGAAGTTTTCTTCCGGATGGGAAGATGTTCCCAGGCCATCTTGGTTTGAAACCAAGATCAATTCAAAATCCAGCTCCTTCGCGATACGTGGCAGGTACTGCAAGGCACCCGGATAGAATTTTAATTTTGCAAAAGAATCGATCTGCTCATCTTCTGGTTCCAAAATTAATGTTCCGTCGCGGTCTATAAACAGTACACGTTTTAAGTTATCAGGCATAGTATTATTTATTGATTTGATTAAGTTTTTCTAATAATGTTTGGTTCTCTGCAGGCGTCCCGACTGTAATGCGCAAACAGCCCTCACAAAGTTCGACTTTAGACCGATCTCTGACAATGATCCCATATTGAACTAGATAGTCATAAACTTCTCTCGGCTGTTCCATCTTGACCAGGATAAAATTGGCATCAGAAGGAGTGATATATTGCACATAATTCAGTTCGAGGAGCTCGCGTACCAGTCGTTCACGTTCAGCTACCGTCTCTTTGATCCAGTCATTGACCTGATCCACATTATTCAGGGCCTCCAACACAATATCCTGTGTTGCCTGATTAATGTTATAGGGTGGTTTGATTTTATTATAAACCGCTATAATCTCTTTACTTGCAAATGCCATGCCCAATCGCAATGCTGCAAGCCCCCAGGCTTTGGACAAAGTCTGCAATACCACCAAGTTGGGGTATTCAGCCAATTCCTGTGTAAATGATTTTACGGCAGAAAAATTGATATAAGCTTCATCGACGACAACAAGCCCCTGAAAATTATTCAATATCGTTTCGATGTCCTGACGACGGATAGAATTTCCGGTCGGATTATTCGGCGAACAGATAAAAATCAACTTGGTATGTGCATCTACGGCATTCGCTATTCCATCCAGATCCAACTGGTAGTCTGCCGTAAGATTTACTTTTTTGAAAGCGACATCATTGATATTCGCCGACACCTCATACATACCATAGGTCGGTGGAACGAGGATAACATTATCCACACCGGGTGTACAAAATGCGCGGTACAAGATATCAATCGCTTCATCGCTCCCATTGCCTAAAAAAATATTTTCAGCGGGAACACCTTTTATTGTTGAAAGTTTTGCTTTGACTTGATGTTGGAGTGGGTCTGGGTATCGGTTGTAATCATGGTTGAGTGGGGATCCAAAAGGATTTTCATTGGCATCAATCCATATGGATGCCTCCCCTTTAAATTCATCTCTAGCGGACGAATACGGTACGAGCTTCTTGATATTTTCCCGTAATAGGTTGTTTAAGTTGAATGGATTATCCATTATAAAAAAATTAGAGCCGTAAACTTAGATAAATTGTTTATCAAATGCAATATAATAAGCAATTTAAAAGCATTTGATCGTAGAAATGTGGTATAAAATTCACAAAAAACTAAACTAAAAACCACTTCCCTTCGATCGAAAGTTCGGTATTGGGAAATACTGTTCGGGCTTCTTCCAACAAAGGTGCTAAATCCCGGTACCGTGCAGAGTAATGACCGAGCAATAATTTCTTTGCATGGGTTTCTTTGGCTATCTCTCCAGCTTCCAACGCCGTTGTGTGGAAAGTTTCTTTTGCCCGGTCGACCATATCATGTAAAAATGTAGATTCATGGTACATGAGATCGGCATGCTGAACATAGGGAAGGTAATTTACTGTGCGTACCGTATCTGAACAATATACGTAACTTCTGGATTTGGGTGCAGGCAGGCTCAATTGATCCGCTGGGTAAACATCCCCTTTTTCATCCACATAATCCATCCCTTTCTTGATAGCGGGATAGTATACTGTGGGAATATTCAACGCTTGAACCACATCACCGAGCAAGGTCCTGGCCCGTGGTCCCTCATCAAAACGAAAACCCGTGCAGGCAATACGATGTGTTAAAGGAAATGCGCTCACTTTCATAGTCCGGTTTTCAAAAATAATACCGGGCCCGTCGGGTGAAATCGGATGAAAAATAAGATTATAGCGCAAGACTGTCTCCGAATGCATAAATTGGACATCCAAAATCTCTTTTAAGGCAGCTGGTCCATATAAATGAAGATCACTTTTGCGGCCAACGAGGTGCATCGAAGAGAGCAGCCCCACTAAACCTAAATAGTGATCTCCATGTAAGTGACTAATAAAAATATGTCCGATACGATTGCTTTTAATTCCATAACGGCTGAGCTGCATTTGTGTCCCCTCCCCGCAGTCTATTAAAAACAATTGTTCATTAAAGTTCAGCACTTGGCTAGTTGGATGGCGATCAAACATCGGTGTCGCGGAACTATTTCCTAATATCAGAACTTCAAACTTCATATTAATCTTCAATTGTCCCCCGGTATTCAGATTCCAGTTCGTGCGCGAAGATCAAATCTTCCGCAACCTTCAGTGATGGAGCGATCTTTATCGATTTATCCAGGTGCGACACCCGAACCATATCCATTAATTTAGGACAAAGATTGACCAAAATAAATACGCCACCAACAGACTGACATAGGCGGTGCGCCAATATGCCCAAACGGATCCCAACTTCATCCGTCTTTTGGACATGAATCATATCCAGAACAATGTTGCGTTGGCCAATTGTATTGCGCAACAAAAACTCACCCTTGAGTTTCGCCGCATTATCCGCATCTATCACTTCGACATGAGGCTCTATGACAATATAGCGATCGTGTTTATCAATAGTATACTTCATAAGTCTATTTCCTTAGTTTGAGGATACAATGTACTAATAATTTAGCTCTTTTAAGGCTTTTGTCACATTTCTTTCCACGCGTTCCAGTACATTTTCCTGATCAGGGTAAACAAATTTTTCGCCCACGATGTGCTCATATAGCTCAATATAGCGTTCGGAAATTGAAGCAATGATCTCATCTGTCATCTCTGGGACCACCTGTCCATCTTTACCCTGAAATCCGTTATCGATCAACCACTTACGAACAAACTCTTTTGACAATTGCTTTTGTGCTTCCCCTTTGTCCTGACGTTCTTGATATCCGTCAGCATAGAAATAACGGGAAGAATCCGGCGTATGAATCTCGTCGATAAGGACTATTTTGCCGTCTTTTTTACCAAATTCATATTTGGTATCCACTAAGATCAATCCTCTTTGTGCTGCAATTTCAGTTCCGCGTTGAAACAATGCTTTGGTATATTTCTCCAGTTGCACGTAATCTTCCTCACTTACAATACCTTTTTTCAAAATATCCCCCCTGGAAATATCCTCATCGTGACCTACTGCAGCTTTGGTCGTCGGTGTGATAATCGGTTCAGGCAATTTGTCATTCTCCTTCAATCCCTCAGGAAGAGACTCCCCACAAACTTCCCGTTTACCGGCAGCATATTCACGCCAGGCATGTCCTGATAGGTAACCTCGGATAACCATTTCAACTTTAAACGGTTCGCACATTTGACCTATGGTCACACTAGGATCCGGTACAGATACGACCCAATTCGGGATAATATCGGCTGTCGCTTTCAAAAATTTAGCCGCAATTTGATTTAACACCTGTCCTTTGTACGGAATAGGACGAGGAAGTACCACATCAAATGCGGAAATACGGTCAGAAGCCACCATAGCCAAGTAGGTATCTGCAATCGTATACACGTCACGTACTTTTCCTCTGTAAAAAGCAGTCTGGTTTTCGAAATTGAAATTTGTTTCTTTTATAGCGTTCATGTTCAAAGTAAAATTCAAATAAATAATTATTGATCAGTCTTTGTTTTCATTTCCATGGCTGAAAACAAAGACTCGATTATGCATCCATGGCCTTTTCTAATGGCCCAAATGAACCAGTTTATCGTGCCTTTTAAAGACGATATGAATATCCAGATCCTCTTGGTCCGTACTGGGCCTCCGATCGGGGATATTACAATTGATCTATTTTTGCAACGAACGATTAAATGTCGCCGTATGCTTCCAAAATGCGTCGCACCAATTTATGACGAACCACATCGCCACCACTAAGGTGGATAATATCAATACCTTCAATATTTTCCAGCAAACGGATCGATGTCGAAAGGCCCGATTGATTCTTTTTAGGGAGATCGACCTGTGTCATATCACCCGTAACAATGAATTTTGCGGTCGGCCCCATACGGGTCAAAAACATCTTTAGCTGCATATCCGTTGCATTTTGGGCTTCATCCAAAATGACAAAACAATTATCCAGTGTGCGTCCCCGCATAAATGCCAGTGGCGCAACCTCGATGGTACGGTTTTCTAAATATCCTTTTAATTTTTCGGCCGGAATCATATCGTCCAATGCATCGTAAAGAGGTCTTAAGTAGGGATCTACCTTTTCTTTCAGATCTCCGGGTAAAAAACCGAGGTTTTCTCCGGCTTCCACCGCTGGTCTTGTCAGGATAATACGTTTGATTTCTTTATTGCGAAGTGCCCGGACAGCAAGTGCAACAGCCGTATAGGTCTTTCCTGTTCCTGCCGGACCAATGGCAAATAAGATATCATTTTTCGAAATACTATCGACCATCCGTCGCTGATTGGCTGTCCGTGCGCGGACAATCAGACCATTGGGTCCATAAACTATGGGCTCAGAACCAAAGGCAGCTTGCTTGGCAGCAACTTCCTTTTCCTGTTGGGCAGCAGAACCTGCACTTGCCCCAAGGAGATTTTCAAAATCCAACAACGTAATGTTGTTAAATTTCTCAAGGTGAGCCATGACTTCCTTAAACGATTGCTCAAACAGCTCCAACTCCTTCGCATCACCTAACACTTTCATTTCACTTCCACGAGCCACAATCCGCAGTTTTGGGAATTGCTTCTTTAAATAATCAAAGTGCTCATTGTCTGCTCCCCATAATACGGGCAAATTCAGACCATCTAATGCAATTAGTAATTCGTTCAAATTTTATCCTATTTTAGAATTAATTAGATTGTAGCTACCACGCAATAGCTCTTATGCGTAATACTATTCAAAATTAACGTATTCTAATGAGAAAATAGACCATACCAAAGAGATTTTTGCAAAAAGAAAACCAAATTATTTTTTTCGTATTTTATACCTGAGTTTTGCTTTTAAAAGTGGATCTTCAGGGTGCGGAAACCAATTCTTTATTATTTAAATCGAAGCTATGTTTGTGTGTATCAACCGGAAAAAGATATATTCAAAATAAGTTCTTCAATTAGCTTTACAAATCAGCTGATAAATAGTAATTTTGCTCTCTATTTAAATAGATTTTTTAGCATCAGAACAAGTAAGCAACAGAAGATCTATTTCTATTCATTCAAAAAGGGAATTCGACAGCAATTCGGTCTACTTTAGATTATAATGGCAGTAATTACGTTAACGACAGATCTAGGACATAAGGATTTTTATCAAGCTGCGCTAAAAGGGAGCCTTTTAACGCAGTTGTCTGATGTTAATATTGTCGATATCACCCACGAGATCCCAGCATTCAACATTCCGCGCGCAGCCTTTGTACTTGGTAACGCCTATCATTATTTTCCCAAAGGGACCGTACATATCATCGGTATCAACACCTTATTTCATGAAGAATCCAAATACATCGGCATGAAATACAAGGACCATTATTTTGTCGGCGCGGACAATGGTATTTTCAGTTTGTTGTTAAATGGAAATGAGCCCCAGGAATTGTATGAACTCAATCTGATGCAGGACCTGCGATACCTCCATTTCCCACTCGCTGACATTCTTTCAAAATCAGCCTGTCATATTGCAAAAGGGGGAAAACTGAAAGATGTGGGCACGCCGATGCATCAACTGATAGAAAAAGTTACATTACAGCCGATCTTTGATAAGGATATGATACGGGGCAATGTCATCTACGTTGACGCCTTTGGCAATGCCATTACCAATATTTCAAAAGACCTGTTCAATAAAGTCCAAAAAGGGCGAAATTTTGTCTTGTATTTCAAGCGCAACGAAACGATCACCAACCTTTCCTGGCATTACAATGAGGTCGGCGAAGGCGAAAAATTATGTCTCTTTGGAATCAGTAATTATTTGGAAATTGCGATCAACAAGGGCAACGCGAGCCAGCTTTTGGGACTTCACGATGACGACTCCAATGTCATCCGTATCGAATTTAAAGATTAATTTCATAAATTCATTCTTAGAAATTATTTGCCCACAGGTGTCAAGCTCCAAAACAGGGATAGCGCTTGTAGCAGTTCTGCTGCCAAGGCAAAGCAATTTCAGCAAACTTAATATGGGATTGATTGGTTCATTGTTTATGAAGTCTTTAAAATACACGTTACTGCCCTTTCTTTTATTATTTAACCTCGCGTATTTGATGGCGCAGGAAAATGCAGATTCTAGTGCTTTTGAAGTACAGCGCAAACGTGTCAATAGCCTGCTTGAGGCAAGACAACAGAAGTTCGGCGCTTATGATACGAGCCTCACTCAGAAAACAGGACTTTTTGGACTGTTTAAATCCAAGGGTGATATGCAAAAAAGCATCGATATCCTCAAAGATGTCGTGATCACAGATAACAACATCTTTTTGGAAACCCAACAGCTGCTCAAAATCAAAGATTTCGAAAAGGACAAATTCCGGCAGATGGCCACAGAATATGATAAGCAGATCTCAGCCTATATGGGCACAATTAATAAACTTCAGCTTGAAAATGAAAGACTCAGGACACAATTGGACAAATCAGCCGGAAACGGACTGTCCGGCAATGTATGGCTTTACCTGGCCTTGCTCGTCATCCTAGTGCTAGTGGTCTTATTGTATCGTAGCCGTACACAAAAATCAGTCCCCATCCCTAAAAATACGGACTAGTGCTTTTGGGCGTATAGCGATGACATGCACCACGAGAATTGGCTAAATGATAATTATTGTTGATTAAAAGCAGTCAAAAGCCAAAAAATTGACCAAAGTATGATAGCAAAATATTTTTAATCTCTTTACATTTGTCCTCGCAACAAAACATTGAAGTAGCGGATTATGGCAAGAGGTTTCAATAGTGGTAATAAACAAGAAGAAGATCTACCAAAACCAAAGTTAAATAAGGAGCTCCTGTTACGGGCTTCGAAAATAATGACCTATTTAAGGCCTTATCGGGTTAAGTTTGGAATCGGCATGTTATTTTTGGTATTATCCAGTCTTTCCATGCTAGCTTTCCCTGCACTTTTGGGTGCGATGATTGATGCCGCCCAAGGCAAGCAAAAATACACCTGGCTACCCCCTGAAGTGTATTACATTGGTGGAATAGCCTTTATCATTCTATCGTTTACGTCCGTCGTTTCTTTTTTCCGAATCCGTATCTTCGTCGAGATCGCTGAACGCGCTTTGTCCAAAATTCGTAAAGATACCTACCATAAACTTATCTCCTTGCCGATTGAATTTTTCGCCAATCGCCGTGTGGGAGAATTAAATAGCAGACTTTCCGCTGATCTATCCCAGATCCAGGACACCTTAACCACTACATTGGCTGAAATTTTAAGACAATTGATCAGTCTTTGTTTTGGAGTATTTCTGCTCGTCTGGGTATCGCCCAAATTGGCCTTGATGAATCTCTGCATATTACCCGTCATCGTGGTTGCCGCAATTGTCTTCGGAAAATTTATTCGTGAATTATCCAGACAGGCACAGGATAAGATGGCGGAATCAAATAGCATAGTTCAAGAAACTTTATTGGGCATTAGCAATGTAAAAGCTTTTGTGAACGAATACTTTGAATTCAACCGTTACAGTAATCAGATGGATTCTGTTGTCAAATTAGCGGTCAAGGGAGCAACATTCCGAGGAGCCTTTGCTTCATTTATCATATTCTGTATTTTCGGTGCTGTTATCGCCGTTATTTGGTATGGAGCCGCATTGGTTTCTATCCATGAGATGTCTGTCGGTGATCTAACAACATATATCCTTTATTCGATGTTTGTTGCCGGATCGATGGGTAGTTTCCCTGAATTATACGCAAACATACAGCGCTCACTTGGCGCCAGCGAAAGGATCCTGGAAATTCTTGATGAACCACAGGAGGATATCAAAGTTGAACCGAGTTGCAAGGAGATCAGTAAAAAGATGAGTGGAAATCTCCGTTTTAATCATGTGGCATTCGCCTACCCTAGCCGTCCGGATATTGAAATTCTAAAAGACATTAATTTTACCGCCAATGCTGGTGATAAAATCGCCATCGTCGGCCCTAGTGGCACCGGTAAATCAACCATTGCCTCTTTAATACTACAGTTCTATACCAGCAATAAGGGAGAAGTACTTTATGATGGCAAGCCTGCATCGGACTTTGAGCTGTGCGATATACGCAACCAGGTGGCCATAGTACCACAAGACGTGCTGCTCTTCGGCGGAACAATCCGCGAGAATATCGCCTATGGTAAATTAGACGCCACGGAAAATGAAATAACAGAAGCTGCCAAACGCGCCAACGCCCATCAATTTATATTAAATTTCCCTGAAGAGTATGATACCGTGGTCGGAGAACGTGGTGTAAAACTCTCGGGAGGACAGCGTCAACGCATCGCTATTGCCCGGGCTTTACTCAAAGACCCAGCGATTCTAATTCTGGATGAAGCAACGTCTTCATTGGATTCCGAATCAGAACGTCAGGTACAAGATGCCCTGGAAGAATTAATGCGTGGCCGTACATCCATCATCATTGCCCACCGTTTATCGACGATAGTCGATGCAGACAAAATTATCGTGGTCGAAAATGGCATCGTCTCAGAAAGCGGAACACATTTCGAATTATTACAGAAAGAAACCGGACTGTACCGCCACCTCTATACCCTGCAATCCAAACAGCAGAAAGTAGATATGTAAAATTTTGTTAATTATTGATTCTTTTTAAACAAATTGTTCCAGTGATTGTTCATTTGGTATCATACTTGATTATCATTTGAATACACAATAAAATAGAAGAATTATGAAAAATAGCAAAAATGGATTAGTGGCATTTGCTTTGGTAGGATTGGCTGCGGGAGCTGCTGCATGGTATCTTTTAGGAACAGATGACGGGAAAAAGCAATTAGATCGTGCAAATGATGGCATCAAAAGCTTAACTAAGTCATTGAAAGATCTTTCGAAAAAAGAAGCTAGAAAAGCCCAAAAGTTAGCCAATAGAGCTTCGGCTGAGCTGGACAACTTAAAATCAAAAGCACAGGCTGCTTTCAGTAAAGCGACGGACGATGCAGATGCATTGAAAAACAAGGCAAAGGAAGCAGGCAGAGAAGCTTTGGACCACGCCAACAATGCAGCACAAAATTTAGCAAGTAAAATCGACAACACAACCGATGCTGCTAAATCAAAAATTTCTAATGCATAAGTAAAAAAAACGTTTTTTTAAGAATTGGTGGTTTGGCCGCCTTCGGTGGTTAAAATACATTTGTATCTTTGCGGAATATGACTTTACTGCAACAGGTAAAAACCTTAATTCTTAAAGACATCATTCTGGAATGGCGATCAAAATACGCCATCAACGGAATCCTACTATATGTCGTATCTACTGTATTTGTTTGTTACCAAGCATTCAAGTCAGTAGATACCACAGTTTGGAATGCTTTGTTCTGGATTATCATGTTATTTGCATCCATCAATGCCATCAACAAGAGCTTCGTTCAGGAAAATCCCAACCGACAACTCTATTATTATTCCTTAGTTGACCCACGGGCAATTATCCTCGCCAAAGTCATTTACAACATGTTATTGATGACCATCCTGGCTACCATCGCTTATTTCGTTTATTCGATCATATTCCAAAATCCTCTCGGGGATCCCACGCTATATTTCATTTCGGTCATTTTGGGCAGCATCAGTTTTGCCAGTGTATTTACTATGATTTCGGGCATCAGTTCAAAAGCCGGAAATAACAGCACGCTAATGGCCATTTTAAGTTTTCCGGCAATCATACCGCTGTTGATCGTACTGATCAAACTCTCCCGCAATGCAATAGAAGGTTTGGAAAGAGCAGCAAGCATGAGAGAAATAATCGTATTACTCGCAATTAATGTAATCACGATCACTATTTCTTTATTGTTATTTCCGTACCTTTGGCGAGATTAAATTTTAGGATTGAAACACATTAAATTCAATTTACCATGAGAAAAAAATGGTGGAAAATATTAGCTGTTCTGATTATCTGCGCAGTCATTATCAATGGTCTTTTAGGCCCTGTCCCCCGCCTATTTATCCTTCACGAAAGTATCCGTAATGTCTATTTCCATGTTCCGATGTGGTCTGCGATGATTGTGATGTACCTGATTTCTGTTATTTATAGTGTCAAATACCTTAATACAGGTAAACAAGAATACGATTTAATGGCCATAGAAGCCGTAAATACAGGTATTACCTTTTGTTTTTTTGGCCTGGCAACGGGAATGCTGTGGGCCAACATCACCTGGGGAGAGCCTTGGCCAAATGATCCCAAGTTAAATGGTTCGGCAATCGCGACATTAATGTACCTGGCCTATCTCGTACTCCGCAATGCACTCGAAGAAGAGCAGAAACGGGCGAAAATATCTGCTGTCTATAATATCTTTGCATTTCCGATCATTATTGTATTGCTTTATATTCTTCCAAAAATGACAGATTCTCTTCATCCCGGAAGCGGTGGCAACGCTACCTTTGGCCAGCTACAAATGAGCAACGAGCTCCGCCCGACATTCTATGCTGCAATGATCGGATGGCCAATGATTGCTTTTTGGATCTGTTCGATGCGTTACAGGGTGCGTCTATTGGAAAGAAAAGAGCAGGAAATCGATTCATAAAATAATAGAAACAGGCTATAACTGACTTAAAATAGGCATTAGGACAATAAGTCCTAAGCTCATGAAATAAAACTGAAAAATAAGCATAAGCCCTTTGTTTATAGCGGATCAAATGGCGATAACACTGATCAAAAATAAAATTCTGATGAAACCGGAGATTTACCCGATTACTCATCAGTCATTAAAAGACAAATAATAGGATGAAAAAAATAACATTGTCAATTGCATTATTAATCTTATCAACTGTAAGCACCTTCGCTCAGGATGACGTTGATATGGCAACAGGATTACGTAGTGAGGGCAAAATCTATGTGGTTGTGCTCGTGATGCTGGTCATTTTTTTAGGTTTGGCCTTCTTTCTTTTCTTGCTCGATCGCCGCATTACGAAATTGGAAAAAAAGAATAAATAGTCAGCTATCAATCACATACCATGATTATAAGTCAGTTCAGAAATTATACACCAATAAATATCCTATTTTTATCCTTTGTGGGTTTTGTATTATGCCTCGGCATATTCCTGCACCTTCCGGATAAACTGGATTCTGTTATTTTTGAACCGGCGCTTGGCAATCTATTGGGGGAAAACAATTTAATCAATCTATCTCCGGCAACCAATGTCTTTATCACGCTCATTCTGACCATTTTTCAGGCAACCATACTTAACCGGATCACAAGCCACTTCAACCTGCTCGGAAAACCTAGTTTTCTGGTTGCTTTGATGTACATGACATTGGCCAGTTTATTTTTACCTTTTCTGGTGCTGTCCCCTACGCTCATCTGTAACTTTATTTCAATATGGATGCTGAGTAAATTGCTTTCTTTGTATCGTCAGACCGATGTGAAAGCAGAAATGTTTGACTTGGGTATGATTGTCGGCATAGGAAGTCTGATTTATTTTCCTTTTTTGAGCATGTTCTTCTTGCTGTGGATAAGTCTGCTTATATTCAGACCATTCAATTGGCGCGAATGGATCACACCGCTTTTGGGATTGGTCACAGTTTATTTTATACTCGCCGTCATCTATCTATGGGTAGGTAAAATGGAATTATTTTACACCATATGGTTGCCATTCACGTATAAGTTCCCAACTGCCATACGGATTCAATTGTTTGATTACCTCGTATTGGTCCCGATACTTTTTACACTGATCCTTTTCCTGTTGATCCTCAAGGATAATTTTTTCAAAAGCATCGTGCACATCCGGAAATCTTTCCAACTGTTGTTTTTCATGTTATGTCTGGCCGTGGCATCTTTCTATTGGAACAAGAAACTAACAGAAGCCCATTTTTTACTCTGTGCCCCCCCAATCGCTATTTATATGGCCTATTACTTCACCTATGCCAAAAAGAAATGGTTTTTTGAAGTTGTTTACGCCATTATTGTATTAACGATAATCTACTTCCAATTTTTCTAAACGACTGTACAACAGATGTTTAACCTTTTTTAACAAAATCGGCTTAACAAGCTCACAAAAATTGAATAGTTTTGTATGCGAATAAAAGCAAAGAACATTTAATTACAGGAGTCAAAAAACTCAAAGATTTCACAAAAACTAAATAAACATTAGTTTCTCAATTTTATAGGTTGACCATGCAGAAACGCTTTATAAGCTCTCTAAGAAATAAATCACTCCAACTGTTGTTAGCAGGTGGAATTTTAGCTAGTTCTACTACCGCATTTGCCCAAAAAACAACATCAGCTTCGCCATATTCTCAATTGGGAATAGGTCAGATCCGTGAAGATTTATTGCCTCAGTACAGAGCTATGGGGGGAATTAATACAGGTATCCGTACATTTGACGGGGTATATAATACCAACCCAAGCAATCCTGCCTCTTACTCTGCAGCACGAGTGAGTATCTTCGATGCAGGTCTATATGGAAACTATACACAACTCAAATCCACTACCAGAGCGGACAATACCGCTGATTTTGCTTTTAGCCACATCACGATGACTTTTCCAATGAAGAAGTTCGGCGGTATCAGTATGGGTATATTGCCATTCTCAGATGTGGGTTACCGCACAAGTTCGCAGGAGGGTATTAATTCCGAAATCTATAACAAGGTATTTACCGGTGAAGGCGGTCTGACAAAAGCTTACGCCGGATGGGGTGTACGTGTTTACAAAGGGTTGAGCATCGGTGCGAATATGTCGTACTTATTCGGTACCTTAAATGACTATAGCCGTGTTGAATTTCCGGTCACCTCTGGAGCTTTAAACCCGCAACGCCAAAATAAGCGTGAAATCCAAGGTATTATCTTTGATTACGGTTTACAATATGAACAACCTCTAGGTAAAGAGCATGTATTGAGCTTCGGTTATTCAGGATCACTGAACAACGATATCAAGGAACGCACAACAATTATCGACACAAGGACCGCTCCATCATCTGATCCGGACAATCAAAATATTCCGATAGATACGACTTATATGTCTGACCGAATCAGCAGGCATCTGACTCTTCCGTTAAAACACAATGTGGGGGTTACACTTGCTCGAAATGGCAAATGGCTAGTTGGGGCAGATTTCAAATATGCAGACTGGTCAAGATTTCAGGTCAGAAATGGTGAAAATAGACTCCGTAAAAATTATGGTGTAGCTCTTGGTGGACAATTGACTCCGGACAAATCGTCTCTTAACTATTTAAAACAGGTAGACTACCGTCTTGGATTCAGATACAACAAAACACAGTATTTTCAGGCCGGCGAAAACATCAATGATATGGCTGTGACTGTAGGTGTGGGATTACCATTAGCTAGAACGCTATATTTAGGTGCATTTTCAAAAGTCAATTTATCGGCAGAATTCGGACAGATGGGAAAAGCAGCCAATGGTCTCTTACGGGAACGTTATATCAACTTCAATATTGGCTTTACGCTCAATGACCGTTGGTTTAGAAGAAACCCAATTGACTAAAATCATGGTACGCAAAGTATCCGCAAGATCCATATTTCAAAATATATCGCCCCTGGTAATTCTATTTTTGCTAGGGGCGCTCTTATTGACTTCCTGTGAGCCGGACCTAAAGGAAGTTGACCGGATCGCTAATCTAAAAAAAGAGGAAGCCGTGGATATCTCACGTCATGTGGATATCATCTATAGTGATTCAACCCGGGTCAAAGCCAACCTCACGGCCCCCGAAATGCGAATCAAACACGATAGCACTGAAATCTATGAGTTCCCAAAGAGTATAAAAATCATATTTTATGATGAAAACCTCAAGGAAACCCAACGTATTACTTCTGACCATGCCGTCCGGAGAGAAAAAGAAAAAACAACGATCTTTACCAAAAATGTGGTTGTGACCATGGCTGATGGATCTATTCTGAAAACGGAGGAAATCGTCTATGACGAAGGTGCAAAAGACCCCAATAGGACTTTTTACAATAATCTACCAGTCACAGCATTCTTTAAGGACCAACGTGGTAACCTGTCAGGATCATCATTTACGTCTGACAAGGATTTACTGCATGCCAACATACAGAACGCCACTGGTGTCGTCATTATTAAAGACAACAGTTTATTCCCATCAATAGGTAGATAAACTGCCCCTGCTATTTATTTGTTTCAGGTATTGTTGCACCGCTACTTTTCCCCATCGCTTATATGAGGCCGGAAAACAACGTTCCGAATGGGAGTTAAGCCCCATGAGCAATAGATGGCTATGACAAGCAAATCACGCTGCTACAGATGGCTTACAGCAGATTATGCTGACCTGATCATAAACTTTGTAATAAAAAACAGCAGAATACAAATAGTTTTCAAATTTGTTTTATTACATTCAGGAAAATATTCCGTTTTTTTTTATAAAAATTGTATCTTGCACCGCATTTTGCTATGCTATGCATAAATTAACGAAATACAAGTATTTACACAATATAAACACAATAAGCAGACTATGGGATTAATGGGCTTTTTGCGTAACAAAGCTGGTGTCATCTTGACCGCAGCGATGGCTATCGCAATTTTAGCATTTTTACTAGGCGATGTCGTTCGAGGAGGAGCCCCTTTTTGGGCGAGACATCAAAATCGTGTAGGGGAAGTCAACGGAACAGAAATTGAGTATCCTGCGTTCAACCAACAAGTGGAACAGGCCGAAGAAATGTTCAAACAACAAATGGGCGGTGCAGTTACTCCTCAAATGAGAACTTATGCCGTACAACAGGTTTGGAATCAATTCCTATCCAGAGAGATCTTGAAAAAAGAGATTGAAAAAATCGGTTTGACAGTAGGTAAAGATGAATTAAATGATCTAGTAAAAGGACCAAATCCTTCTCCTCAGATCGTACAGGCGTTTACCAATCCACAAACAGGACAGTTTGACCATGGCCAATTGATGACTTTTATAAGTCAAATGAATACATCCGGTAACCAAGCGGTGGCCCAGCAATGGGAAGTGCTACTTGAAGGTGTAAGAGACGAACGCCTAAGCAGCAAGTATGGCGAATTGCTTTCGAACAGTGTTTACGTAACTTCATTGGAAGCTAACGAAGAATACCAAGAACGCAATAAATTGGCCAACTTCAAATACATTCTTTTAGATTACGCTTCTGTAAAAGATGCTGAAGCTAAAGTAACTGATGCGGATTTCCAGGAATACTATAATGAGCATAAAAACATGTTCAAAACACAAGAGGAAACACGTGCGATCCAATACGTTACTGTAGATGCAAAACCTCTTGCAAAAGATTCATTAGCTGTCAAAGAAGCAATCGACAAGTTAAAACAAGATCTTATTGTTGCGAAGGATGACTCACTATTTGCTTCCATCAATTCAGATAACAAATACCCATTCACCTACGTAAAAAAAGGTCAATTGAGCCCTTCACTAGATTCAGTTGTCTTTAACGTAGCAACAGGTACTACGGTAGGTCCATTCTTAAGCAATGGTGCTTATGAAATTGCGAAAGTGGTTTCAACAGTGGTTGGTCCGGATTCAGTAAAAGCTTCTCATATCCTATTGGATGCTACGGCAGAAGGTGGTGTTGACAAAGCGTTGGCAAAAGCTGATTCAATCAAAGGCTTAATTCAAAAAGGAGACAACTTCGCAGCACTGGCCGTTCAGTTCAGCAGTGACCCGGGCAGTAAAACAAATGGTGGCGAGCTGGGTACTTTTACAAGAGGCCGCATGGTACCGGAATTTGAAAAAGCCGTATTTGAAGGTAAAACCGGAGACATTAAAGTGGTAAAATCCCAGTTTGGCGTACACATCATCAAAATCGAGAAACAGATCGGTACTGCAAAATACGCTAAAGTTGCGGTTATCGACAAGGTTATCAACAGCGGCAAAGAAACTTTAAACAATGCACATAGCAAAGCGACAGCATTCTTATCTGCAGCTACTGCACAAAACTTCGCGCAAGAGGCTAAAAAACTTGGTTTAGAAGCTCGTACAGCATCGCGTGTTACAGCAATGGACAATGTGCTTGATGGTACTGAAGCGCCACGTGATTTGATAAAATGGGCTTTTGAAGCTAAAAAAGGTGATGTTTCAGACAAAGTCTTTGAAACTGAAACTTCTTATATCCTGGCGAGCTTAGTAAATGTACAACCGAAAGGGGTACTTTCTTTGGACGCGGTGAAAAAAGACATCGAGCCTGCAGTTAAAAATAAGGTTAAAGCTAAAGTCTTAAAAGAAAGATTTGACAAAGCTTTAGCTGGAGCTTCTTCAATTGACCAAGTGGCTCAAAAAGTGGGTAAATCGGCTATCCATGTGGAGAATGTGGTATTTGCCAACCCTGTTATTCCGGGTGTAGCCCTGGAAAATGCGGTAGTAGGTACTGTATTTGGTCTTCAACCAAATAAACCTTCGAAAGCAATTGAAGGAAACACAGGTGTTTATGTCGTGCAGGTGAATGGTTTCACAAATCCATCAGCAATCTCTGACATCAACGGACAAAAGAAACAAATGCTTGCAGCTAAAGCACAACGCGCTTGGGGATCTATTTTCCGCGCATTGCAGGACAAAGCTGAAATCATTGACAATAGAGTGAAATTCTTTTAGAAGATTTTTAAGTAAATTTGTAGCCGGACGAATTATCGTCCGGCTTTTTTTTGATAGAATAACTATGGAAATTCAAACAAATATTGTCAATAAAGTTGCGCAAAGTGGATTAATAACCGTTGATCTGGCGGATTATCATCCGAAGACCGACAATGTCCTATATGATATCAAGGACAATTTGTTCCATGGTCTGATGTTACGGGAAAAAGATTTCCGAGAATTCATCAAAACACATGATTGGTCACTGTATACCGACAAACATGTTGCCATCACCTGTACTGCTGATGCTATTGTGCCCACATGGGCCTATATGTTGCTGGCAAATAAGCTAGAGCCTTATGCCGCGGCTGTTATCTTCGGAGATTTAGATGAGCTCGTACGCATACAGTACGCCGCCGCTATTGACCAAATTGACATGGAGCAGTTTCGCGATCAACGGGTGGTCGTGAAGGGCTGTGGAGACACCTTCATTCCGGAATCGTCATTTGTTCAGTTCACGATAAAACTTAGCAAAGTAGCTAAAAGTATTATGTACGGAGAACCCTGTTCAACAGTTCCAGTTTTTAAAAGAAGTCCTCAAGCGCCAAAAGCAGCTGACAAACAAGTATAAGCTACTGGCTCATGTGGGTTTCATCACCTTAAAAAGACAATTTATTCTGATGAAATTAACATTTCTTTTCAAACAATTTTCGTAAACTTACGTACATGAAACTTATATCGACATTGCTCCTATACTTATCAGTTTTTGTAAGTACAGTTTTCGCTCAGGATTTACCCCATTTAAAGGAATCGGCATTTAAAGGTGGAGAGAAATTAAAGTACAAACTCCGCTATGGTATAATTTCCGCGGCAACGGGAACGTTGACTGTCGGTGATACGAAAGACGGATTTGGGAATCCCTCCTTTCATCTGTATGCCGCAGGTAAAACAGCGGGAGCATTTGCCATTTATACTGTAAGAAACGAATACAACTCGTATATCAATAGTAAGACATTCTTGCCTTACTACTATACGGAAAACATCCGTGAAGGTGGTTACAGAAGGAACGATAAAGTACGTTTCAATCAGGATACACATACAGTGGTTGGTAATAAAGGAACATTTACATCCAAGGTGGATCAGACCTTTGATTTGCTGTCCTCCTACTACTTTGCCCGCAATCTGGACTTAAGTTCGGTAAAGCCCGGGGAATCCTTTAAACTGACCTATTTTCTGAATGACGAAATTGCCACACTGGGCATACAGTATATCGGAGTCGAAAAAATAAAAACCGAATTGGGTACATTGGAGTGCCTTAAATTCAGTCCCGAAATTAAACCGGGACGTATCTTTAAAAAAAATAGCAAGCTATACCTTTGGGTAACCAACGATGGTAACCGCATTCCAGTGAAGGCCAATGTCGATATATTAATTGGCTCTGTCACGTTAGAACTTCTGGAAGCAAGCGGACTAAAATATAAATTGGGCCAAAAAGCAAGCTACTCAAAATAAATAGAATGATTGAAGTAGGAAATGTGTTGGTACACGAAGATCTGATCAATAATGACTTTGTGTGCAATCTATCAAAATGTAAGGGAATCTGTTGTATCGAGGGGGACTCGGGTGCACCTTTACTGGAAAGCGAAAAGGCCGTTCTGGAGGAGATCTATCCGAAGGTAAAACCCTATATGACAGAGAAGGGTATCGAGGCCATCGAAGAACAAGGCAAATACGTCGTCGATGTAGATGGTGATCTAACCACAACATGTGTTGATGGCAACAAAGAATGTGCCTATGTCACCTGGGAAAATGGCATTACCAAATGTGCGATCGAGAAAGCTTATGAGCTTGGCGAAGTTCACTGGCGGAAACCAGTCTCCTGCCACCTCTATCCTATCCGGACGACGCATTATCCAGAATTTGACGTACTTCATTACGACCGCTGGCATATCTGTAAAGATGCCTGTAGTTTTGGAAAGGAACTTCAGGTGCCAGTCTATAAATTTCTAAAGGATCCCCTGATCCGCACCTATGGCGAAGAATGGTACAAAAATCTTGAGCGGGCAGTCGACGAGTTGTAACAAAATTACTATCTTTAAGCTTTAACTTTTTTGGTATTTCATTCCAATTCATGTCAAAATTAACAGAGATCCAACGCCCTATTATACACGAACTTGAGGCTTTTGAAAAGAAATTCAAAGCATCTATGAAAAGCTCCGTACCATTGTTGGACCGTATCACGCAATATCTGATCAAACGCAAAGGCAAACAAATGCGGCCAATGTTTGTCTTTTTCTCAGCGGGCATCTGCAATGGGATTAATGAATCGACTTACCGGGGAGCCGCTTTGGTCGAATTATTACATACAGCTTCACTGGTACATGATGATGTTGTTGACAACTCGTATGAACGTAGGGGGTTCTTTTCCATCAATGCACTATGGAAAAATAAGATCGCCGTGCTGGTCGGTGATTTCTTGCTTTCAAGAGGTTTGTTGCTTTCTGTAAAACATCAGGATTATCACCTGTTAAAAATTGTTTCAGAAGCAGTCGATCAAATGAGTGAAGGTGAATTACTTCAGATCGAAAAGGCCCGCAAGCTGGACATTGAAGAATCCATTTACTTTGAAGTCATACGGAAAAAAACGGCTTCGTTAATCGCATCCTGTTGTGCCTGCGGTTCGGCTTCATCCAATGCGGATCAAGAGACTGTGGAGAAACTCCATCAATTTGGTGAAAAAATTGGCATTGCGTTTCAGATTAAAGATGACTTGTTTGATTTTGGATTAGATGATGTAGGCAAACCGCTCGGCAATGATATCAGAGAGAAAAAGATGACTTTACCCTTGATTCATGCCTTAAATCAGACAAGTTCCAGCGAAAAGCGGAGGATCATCAATCTGGTTCGAAACCATAATGAAGATCCGAAAAAGGTTGCTGAAGTCATCGATTTTGTACGCAACAGCGGTGGACTGGAATACGCAACGGACAAAATGCTGGAATACCAACAAGATGCTTTTCGGATCCTGGAGGATTTCCCTGATAACGAATACAAAGAAGGATTATTACAATTGGTAAAATATACAACAGAAAGAAAAAAATAATGAGTCACGAATTAATGTTTTTTGGAGGTTTTTTAATCTTCATCGCACTGATGCTAGCCATTGACCTTGGATTATTCTCCAAGGGTGATAAGCCTGTTAGCTTAAAGACTGCAGCAATTATGAGCGCAGTATGGGTATTGTTCTCTTTAGGCTTCTATTGGCTACTACGCCACTATGGATTTGAATTGCATAATATCCATGATTTAAATCATCTACAAGAGGTCATCACCAAACATCACCACGAGATCAAAATTATTCCCGGCGATCTGGCGGCAAGTTTAGACGTCTATAATAAAAACCTGGGGTTGGAATATTTGACAGGTTATGTGGTTGAATATGCACTTTCAGTGGATAATATTTTCGTGATGGTACTCCTGTTCACCTCATTTGGAATTCCTGAGCGCTATTACCATAAAGTCTTGGTTTGGGGTATTTTGGGCGCAATCATTATGCGGTTCCTGTTTATTTTCCTCGGAGCAACCCTGATCGCTAAATTTGGCTGGATTCTATATGTCTTTGGTGCCTTCCTAGTCTTCACTGGTATCAAGATGTTTATCAACCGCAACCAAGAGGAAGAAGTCGATCCGCAAAACCACCCGGTGGTCAAATTTGCCTCTAAATATTTTAAGGTAACACCAAAATTGGATGGTGGTCATTTTTTCCATATCGAGAATGGCGTAAAATACATGACACCGCTATTCTTGGTCTTGTTAGTGATTGAATTTACCGATCTTATTTTCGCCGTGGATTCTATCCCAGCTATTTTCTCGGTGACCAAAGATCCGTATGTGGTATTCTTCTCGAATATCTTCGCCATCCTTGGATTACGCTCCATGTTCTTCTTATTGGTAAATATTATTCATAAGTTCCAATATCTAAAAGTTGGTTTAGCATTTTTATTAGTCTTTATTGGTTTGAAGATGTTATTGCATCACTGGCTGGCAGAAGTTGGCTTTACAACGACGCATTCCCTGATTGTGATCATCAGTATACTTGCCTTAAGCATTATTGCTTCGCTGCTCTTTCCTAAGCATAAAGAAATTGCCGAATAAACATAAAAGCAAAGGGTCGTAAAAATTACGACCCTTTGCTTTTCAATAATTTAAGCCTAGTTTTTACGCCTATAATCCAACCTAGAATAAGGACGGAATTACAGCCTATTTTTAAGAACAATTATTTTACAGAGGAATTTACCTTACTAAATTTAATTTATTTAATTTAGCACCACTTTAAATTAACAAAATACTAACAAATGAATTGGAATAAATCGATTGTACTAGCCGCGTCTCTTTTTGCAGCTTCATTCCAAGTACAAGCACAGGACAATTTGATCAATGCCTTAAAAGCAAATCAAAATGACAATAGCAAATCCGGATTTACATTTACAGAAGTTATCAATTTAGGTAACACCTCGATCAAGGATCAAGGTTCTTCAGGTACATGTTGGTCTTATTCAGGAAACTCGTTTTTAGAATCCGAGATGATTCGTATGGGTAAAAAACCTGTGGAGATCTCTCAGATATATACAGCACGTAATACATATTTAGATAAAGCACGTACTTATGTACGTCTTCATGGCGGATTATCTCTGGGCGAAGGCGGTCAATTCCACGATGTGCTGAATTCATTCCGCAAATATGGTACGATGCCACAATCGGCCTATACTGGTCTTCACTACGGCAGCACACGCAATAACTTCGGTGAAATGACCTCCATGCTCGACGCGATGTTAGGTTCGATTGTAAAAGGTAAAGCTTTGACTCCAAACTGGGAAAAAGCCTATACGGCAGCAATGGACTCTTACTTAGGTGAAGTTCCTGAAAAATTCGATTACAACGGTAAATCATATACGCCACGTACATTCGCAGACCAGGTTATCGGTATCAATCCCGATGATTATGTTGGCATTGCCTCAGTTACTGACCACCCTTATTACAGCCAATTTGTTCTGTTAATTCCCGACAACTGGTCATTTGACCGTTTTTATAACGTCAAAATGAACGATTTAACGGACATCATCGATAACGCATTACAAAAAGGGTACACTGTTGCTTGGGCAACCGACGTGTCAGAAAAAGGATTCTCCTGGAAAAACGGTGTTGCTTATGTACCGGAAAAACCATTCGAACAAATGAGCGAGCAAGAAAAAGCCAGCATGTTTGTAGGTCCTAAACCAGAAATGAAAATTACGCCAGAGGAGCGCCAGAAAGCTTTCGACAATTGGCAAACAACAGACGATCACGGTATGCATATCGTAGGTCTGGTGAAAGATCAAAACGGAAAAGAATACTATATTGTTAAAAATTCATGGGGAACATCCAATGATTACAAAGGATATCTGTATGCTTCCAAAGAATTTGTACGCTACAAAACAACTTCTTTACTGTTACATAAAGACGGTCTGACCAAAGATTTAAAATCAAAGATAAATATCAAATAAGCGATTTAAAGATCCTTTAAAACACCTCTGAAATTAATCTTTCAGAGGTGTTTTTGTTTTCAGATTAATTTGATAACTTAAACATAAATTATAAATCTAGTTGTTCAGTGAGTATGAGAAGTATAATCACATTATGCCTTGCAATTTTATTTGGGAATTTAGCACAGTCCCAGACCAAAGGGGTGAAATTTGTAGAAGGATTAAGTTGGAAACAGGTCAAAGAAAGAGCGAAGGCAGAAAATAAGTTTATCTTCGTAGAACTTTTTGCAACCTGGTGTGGCCCTTGCCAATACATGAGTAATGAAATTTTCCCTTTGGAACAGGTTGGTGAGCCCATCAATCAAAATTTTATCAGTGTCCGGGTTCAGATGGACTCCACCGAAGCGGACAATGCTGCTGTCAAGAAATGGTACGCTGACGCCCGTGCCATTTCCAATGAGTACAATATCCAGTCCTTTCCGACCTTTTTAATCTTCAATCCAAACGGGGAAGCTGTACACCGCATTGTTGGTGCGAGCGATGCCCCTGAGTTTGTCGAACATGTATCGGACGGACTGTATCCAGAAACACAGTATTATACCCTATTAAAAAAATTCGAAAAAAGGCCTCAGGATATCTACACGGCCAAACAGATGTTAAAAGCGGCAAATATCGCTTATGATGAGAATACCGCCCGTAAAGCAGAGAATACTTTAGCCAACTCCTTGGGCACCGACGAGCTTTTTAAGAAAGAAAATGTACATATTCTATTGGCTGCGGCAAAGTTTACAAATTCAAAAGCTTTTAACCTGATTCGCAACAATAAGGAAAAAATAGATATTCTGCTGGAATCTCCGGGAATTGCCAACCGTACACTGGCAAACGTCGTTGTCAATGAGCTTTTCCAAATTAAAATAGACGCCAAACACGAGCCCAATTGGGATAGTTACCAAAGCGAGCTATCCGCAAAATATCCGGACATAGACTTCGTCCCCATGTTTAAAAAGATCAAGGCACACTATTATCTTCAGGTCAAGAATTATGTGGCCATGAAAAATACCATCAATGATTATCTATCGTCAGAGGACTTTACGGCCCATCAATTAAACACCTTTGCATGGACGATCTTTAATAACAGCAGTGATCCTGAATGTATCGACGCAGCGATCAGCTGGAGTAAAAAATCGATTATAGAGGATCCCAGTTCTGCATTCTTAGACACATATGCCAACCTACTGTATAAAAAAGGTGAAAAAGACAAGGCGATCAAGTGGCAAAATAAAGCGATCGAAATGGCCAGTGACGACGATCGACCGATCTATCAGGAGACATTGGACAAAATGACCAAAGGGATAAAAACCTGGGAAAATTAGAGCTCGCCTTCAGGGATCCCGCGCTTGAAATAAGGCAATGTCGTAGAGGCATTGCCTTATTTTATTGATCCGGGTTTTAATTAGACCGATGCATCCATCGATGCCTCAAAATAGTAAACTCCTTGATTAATTTTTTTTACAATATTTTTCTTGATCGCAATTTTAATTACGTAAATTAACATCTAAATATCAACGGATTATGAAAAAGTTAATTTTAATGTTATTCCTGGTTCCAACACTCCTATTTGCGCAAAGTGAAGGTGTAAAATTTGAGCATGGCCTCAATTGGAATCAGATAAAAGAAAAAGCGGCCAAAGAAAACAAATTTATTTTTGTGGATTGTTTCACCACCTGGTGCGGTCCCTGTAAGTATATGGCAAGTACAATCTTTCCACAGGCAAAAGTAGGAGATTTCTTCAATGCCAAATTTATCAACGCCAAAATCCAGATGGATAAAACCAAGGACGACAGCGAGGAAATAAAATCCTGGTATGCAGAAGCAGATCGTTTTGCCAAAGATTATACAGTAAGAGCCTATCCTACATTCCTGATCTTCGATTCAAAGGGCAATCTTGTCCATCGGATTGTCGGTGGCGGAGAAGCAGATGCTTTTATCGCTAAAGCCCAAAAAGCGCTTGACCCAAATACGCAATATGAAACCCTATTGGCAAAATTCAATGCTGACCCCAAAAATATAACGATTGCAAAAGCCATGGCTGCGGCAGCAAAAGATGCCTATGATAAGGAAACACAGGCAAAAGCAGAAGGCATTGTATTGGCTTCGCTATCAACGGATCAGATCTTTACCAAAGACAATGTCGAGTTGTTGCTTTCTTCGGCAAGTATTAAGGATTCAAAGGCATTTAACTTAATAAAAGATAACCCAGCCAAGTTTGACGCCATCAGTGAGAAGGTTAAAGCAAATGATTTCTTAGCTAAACTATTGATCGGTGAAGCTGTCAATACCAAAATACAGGCTAAAGAAGCCGTGGATTTTGCTGCTATCGAAAAAGAACTGGCTCAGAAATACCCAACGGTCAATACCGAAAAAGCGAGTCTGGAAATGCAACCTCGTTATTTCTCTTATACCAAAAACTATCCTGGATTGAGAGACAGTTTTAACAAGTATATTGCCAAATACGGTTCAACGATCACTGCGATGGAACTCAACAATATGGCTTGGTCTATTTTTGAAAACTGTGATGACCCCGCTTGTTTAAAAGCAGCTTCGGAATGGAGCAAATTATCGCTTGAGAAAGAAAAGGATACACCAATGTATCTGGATACCTTTGCAAATCTTCTTTATCGTCTAGGTGATAAAGATCAGGCTATCAAAACACAGGAGAAAGCGATCTCACTTTTGACAGCAAATGATAAAAAAGAGGATTATGTAGCAACGCTGCAAAAAATGAAAAAAGGCGAGAAAACCTGGGAATAATTCTTGTCTCCAAATAAAAATATAAAGTCCAGATCAAGCATGTTGATCTGGACTTTTTTATTGTCTTCGGATAAGCGCGATCGACAACGAAATCAAGCTGTGGATAGTTCCTCCCGATATCCTTATTTCAATTCTTTGACCCCCATATTCCAGAGCGCAAAAGCATATTTATCAACTGTACTATTGATCAGCACCTCGGTAGATCGGCCAGCACCATGTCCGGCCTTTGTTTCGATACGGATCAATACGGGATTATCACAAGCCTGTTTGGCCTGTAATTCGGATGCAAACTTATAAGAGTGTGCCGGCACAACGCGGTCATCATGATCGCCGGTCAATACCATGGTTGCCGGATAACAAACACCTGCTTTCACATTGTGCACGGGTGAATAGGCTTTCAGATAGTCAAACATCTCTTTACTATCCGCAACTGTTCCATAGTCATATGACCAGCCTGCGCCAGCGGTAAATGTATGATAACGCAACATATCCAAGACACCCACTTCCGGCAATGCGACTTTGGCAACCTTAGGATCTATGGTCATTGTTGCTCCAACGAGCAAACCACCATTGGAACCACCAGACAATGCCGTGTATTCGGGTGAAGTATAACCATTCTCTTGCAGATAATGTGCCGCAGCGATAAAATCGTTAAATACATTCAGCTTGTTGAACTGTCTTCCACCATCATGCCATTTTTGACCATATTCGCCACCACCGCGTAAGTTTGGAACAGCATATACACCCCCATTTGCCAGCCAAACCGCAACAGAAGTGCTGAAAGATGGTGTCAGGCTGATATTAAAACCACCATAACCATATACAATTGTTGGATTTTTACCGTTCAGAGCGATGCCCTTTTTATACGTAATAATCATGGGCACTTTCGTTCCGTCCTTAGAAGTATAAAACACCTGCTTCGATTCATATTGATCACTGTCAAACTTGACATTCGGTTTGATATAGAGCGTCGATTGTCCCGAGTTGACATCAAACTTATAGCTTGATGAAGGCGTAATATAATTCGAGAAACCAAAGTAGATCTCTTTTTCCTTTTTCTTGCCCGAAAAACCACTTGCGGTTCCTACACCCGGCAATTCGATCTGTCTGATTTTTTTACCGGTATAGTCGTATTGGATCACAACCGAGACAGCATCTTTCAGGTAATTTGCGAATAAATAACCACCACCAGTACTGATTGAAAGTACATTTTCAGTTTCCGGAATCACGTCTTTCCAGTTTTCTTTGGCCGGATTTTTCAGATCTACTTTGACTAATCTATTATTGGCCGCCTTATAATTTGTTTCCAATAGAAAAGTATCCCCGATATTATCGACTACGCCTGTATTTGCATCAAAATGATCCTGTAGGCAGATGATTTTGCTATTGGGTTTACTCAGATCTTGGTAATAAAGTTCATTCCCCGTAGTTGTATTGGCTGCAGAGATAATCAGATAGCGTTGATCATCCGTTAATGAAGCGCCCACATAACGTCTCGGCGTTGCCGAACCGCCAAAAATCAGCTGATCCGTAGACTGTGCTGTTTTGAGCTTATGGTAATACAATTTATGCTGGTCTGTTTTTTCCGACAGTTCAGACCCCTTGGGTTTGTCATAACTCGAATAGTAAAATCCGTCGTTTCCTTTCCAGGCGATGCCTGAGAATTTCACATCCACAAGCGTCTCTCCCACTGGCGCTTTATCCTTAGCATTCAACACAATCACCTTTCTCCAGTCCGAACCGCCCTCAGAGATCGAATAAGCAACCAGACTTCCGTCCTTTGAAAAAGAAACATCGGCCAAAGAAGTCGATCCATCTTTTGAAAAGGTATTTGGATCAAGGAAAACCTCCTCTACACCATTCTCACCTTGTTTACGATAAAGTACGGAATGCTGCTGAAGTCCATTATTTTTAAAGAAATAGGTATATGCCCCCTCCTTGAAAAGAGTGCCTATTTTTTCATAATTCCAGATTTCCGTTAATTGCTCTTTCAATTTTGTCCGGAAAGGAATGGTATTTAGATAATCAAAAGTGACTTTATTTTCGGCTTGGACCCAACTTTTAGTTTCTGCTGACCGATCGTCCTCCAACCAACGGTAGGGATCGGCTACTTTCTCGCCCCAGAATTCGTCTACGACAGAGCCTTTGCTCGTCGTTGGATATTTCAACTGTTGTCCACAAACAGTAGTTGCTGTACCAGCCATACCGATCATCATCAGGATAAGACCAATTTTTTTGTTTATCATAAAAAACTTTATACTTGTTTCACCCAAAAATAACAAATATAATTTCAGATTTCATAACGATAGTTTAAAGTAATGTCATTATCAGGGGATATTGAACAATAATTCACGTCTTCAGACCAAAGGCCGGATCTTATCCTGATGAAATTTTCAGAATCCTTATTTTTACATCAGCTGAAATTTTTTTAGCTTTATTTAAATCTTTTAAATATTCAACAATGCGCAAAAGAATCGCTTTCCTTTACTTGGCCATTACCCTTTCTGCTATCGGTATGAGTCAAGCGCAGCAGCTTTCGGAAGATCAGCAATATCGTGCTACCCCCACTAAGGTCAACAACCTCGTCCATACCAAACTCGATGTCCGTTTTGACTATAAAAATCAATTTTTGAACGGGAAAGAATGGGTCACATTACAGCCGCATTTCTATCCGACAGATTCACTGCGCTTGGATGCCAAGGGCATGGATATCAAACAAATCGCACTGGTCAATGGTCAGCAACTCGTTCCCCTAAAATATACTTACGACGATAATTCTCTTCTGATCAAACTGGACCGAAATTATCTTTCAAGCGAAAAATACACCATATACCTGGACTATACCGCCAAACCGAACCTACTCAAAGTACAGGGCAGTGCGGCAATCAATGATGCTAAAGGACTCTATTTTATTAATCCCGACGAAGGGACGCCGAATAAACCCCGACAGATCTGGACACAGGGCGAAACAGAGGCTTCGTCTGCCTGGTTCCCAACCATTGACCGCCCTAACCAAAAGACGACGGCCGAAATTTCAATGACTGTACTGGATAATTATGTCAGTCTGTCCAATGGAGCTTTGGTCAACCAGCATAAAAACAACGACGGAACACGTACCGATACCTGGAAAATGGATCTTCCCCATGCGCCGTACCTCTTTATGATGGCCGTAGGAGATTTTCAGATTTACCGGGATAAATACAATAATATTCCTGTGGATTACTACCTGGAACCGAAGTATGCCCCTTATGCCAAAGATATCTTTGGTAAAACCCCAGCCATGATGGATTTCTATGGCAAAACCTTGGGAGTTCCTTATCCTTGGAACAAATATGCGCAGATCGTCTGTCGCGATTATGTCTCCGGAGCCATGGAAAACACCACGGCGACGTTACATGGTGAGCATGTGCAAAAGACCAAAAGAGAACTTTTGGATGAAAATGAAGAAGGCACCATTGCCCATGAGCTGTTTCACCAATGGTTTGGTGATCTGGTTACCGCCGAATCCTGGTCCAACCTAACGATGAACGAATCTTTCGCAACCTTTGGCGAGGTCATCTGGCATGAGCATGACGGTGGCAAAGAAAAAGGGGATAAATCAAGATTCGAAAAGTTACAGTCGTACCTCAAATCAACTCAGAACGGTAATAGTCCGGCACTTGCACGTTACTACTACCACGACAAAGAAGATATGTTTGATAATATCAGCTATGCCAAAGGTTCGTTGATATTATACGCCTTAAAAGAACAGATGGGCGATACAGCGTTCTATCAATCACTCAAAAAATACCTTACGGAAAATTCTTTCAAAACCGGCGAGCCACAGCAATTACGTCTGGCGATGGAAGAAGTTACCGGTAAAGACTGGGCTCCTTATTTTAACCAGTGGTATTACAAAGGCGGCCATCCGATCCTCAACGTGACACGCAAAAATGAGAACAATACACTTGTCCTCAACATCGATCAAGTACAAGATTCAAGTGTTCAAACATTCCAATTGCCACTCACCATTGACGTCTATACCAAAGAAGGCAAAATCCGTAAAACGATACAGCTCAACAAACGGGCGACGAAGTTGACGATTCCCTTGGCCAGTCCTCTTGAATTTATTGATATCGATCCCGAAAAAACGCTTGTCGGCGAGATCCGGATCGACAAAAGCGACGCGGACTATCTTTATCAATATAAACATGCACCATCTTTTACCAACCGTGTTACCGCGTTACTATTTGCGATGAAAAATCCAAAAACAACAGCCGGAAGGGAACTACTGACACAGGCATTGGCTGATAAGGATGCTGACCTGATAGCGATGGCCATTCAGGGCACCGATCCAACCGATCCTGAAGTTAGGAAATCTACTGGGAACATCATCGCTTCATTGGCTGAAAAATCCACCGTCTCGGTCGTACGTGCTTCTGCGATCCGGAAGCTGGGACAAATCAAAGACAAAAAGTATAAAAATTTATTGTTTAACGGAATTAAAGATCAGTCTTATATGGTCATCGCAAGTTCACTCATGGCCATTAAGGATGCCTATCCTGATCAACTCCAGCAGGCTGCCAAGAATATAGATCCCGAGGCTTCGGAATATTTGAAATCCCTCCTGACAGATCTGTCCAAATTGTAAAAAATATATTGTGGAAGCGAATTTTGTATTCGCTTCCATTTTCTTTAGATTTGGGCACATGTCAACAAGAAAAAAAATCTATTTTGCCTCAGACTTCCACCTTGGATCCTATCCACTGGAGCACTCGCGCGAAAGAGAACAGGCAATTATTCAGTGGCTCGACGAAATCAAAGTCGACGCAGCACAGCTCTACCTTGTTGGCGATATTTTTGATTTTTGGTTTGAATATGCGACCGTAGTACCCAAAGGCTACATCCGCTTTTTGGGCAAACTGGCAGAAATTGCCGACCTGGGTATCCCGATCACTTTATTTAAGGGCAACCACGATATGTGGATGTTTGATTACCTCAAAAAGGAGTTAAATGCGCAGATCATTGCCAATGAACTGGAGCTTGAACTTGACAATAAACTTTTCTACATCCATCATGGGGATGGACTAGGCTCCGGGGACTACAAGTATAAATTGCTCAAGAAAGTATTTCGGAGTCGTTTCTGCCAATGGTTATTTGCCCGATTGCATCCCAATCTAGGGATAGGCATCGCCACCCGATGGTCCAAGCATAGCAGACTCTCCAATAATGAAGATGAAAAATTCCTAGGCGAAGACAAGGAATGGCTGATCGGTTATGCCAAAGAAATCGAGCGTAAACAACATCACGACTTCTATCTATTTGGTCATAGGCACCTTCCCTACGATGTCCAACTGGGTACTGAAAGCCGTATTGTCAACTTGGGTGAATGGATCAATTATTATACCTACGCCGTATGGGATGGGGAAACTTTACGTTTAGAAAAATGGGCGAAAAAGTTGTAATTTCTTTGGCAGACTGCTTCCAGGGTTACCATTTTCTCAACCCTCTGAGCATTGATCGGCTGGAACAGATCAGTGAAAAACTTATCTGCAAAAGGAATAGTGTATTGATCCGGCAAGATAAAATACAGAAAGATATTTATTTCTTGGCTTCCGGATTAGCCCGTGTCTATTACGAAACTGCAGACCGGCAGATCACATTGGACTTTGTCTCTCCCGGCGGCACTTTAATCTCGATGAACAGTTATGTGCATGACACACCGGGCTACGAAAACATCGACCTCCTGGAAGACAGCATAGTTTACAAAATTGACCAGAAAAAGCTATTTATGCTCTATGAGAGCGACATTGCCATTGCTAACTGGGGCAGAAAAATGGCTGAACTAGAATTTATCAAAGCGGAGCAGCGCACAATGTCCAAACTTTTTAATACAGCCCAGGAACGATACGCCGAGTTGCTCGAAAAATATCCTCAATATATACAACGGATCAAACTTGGTTACATTGCCTCTTATCTGGGCGTTAGCCAAGTGACCCTCAGCCGCATCCGGGCAAATATCCTTTAAAATTTTTAACATTTGTTAAAATTATTCTGCGGAAAAACGTAGACCTTTGTTCCTGAAACAAAAAAACAGATATATGAACTGGGTATTTTTAATTCTTGGCGGAATATGTGAAATTGGTTTTACAACCTGTCTGGGAAAAGCCAAGGATGCAGAGGGCAGTGAGCAATGGCTCTGGTATGGAGCCTTTGTTGTCTTCCTATTTGCAAGTATGGGCTTGTTGATCAAAGCAACGCAGACACTTCCGCTCGGAACAGCCTACGCTGTATGGACAGGTATCGGTGCTGTCGGAACGGTTTTAATGGGTATTATCTTCTTTAAAGAACCGGCAGATTTCTGGCGCATATTCTTTATTTTCACGCTGATTGCTTCCATTGTTGGACTAAAAGCAGTTTCCTCTCATTAATAGCTGGCTAGGTAGTTCAAAAGCAACAAAATTTCCTTACTTTTGTACTCTCAATAGTAATCTAGGTCATAAATTCCTAGAAGAAGCATTTTTGATATATGTTAGATAAATTACAAGCGATCAAAGAAAGATGGGAAGAAGTGGAAGCTGAGTTAAGCAACCCTGACACCATGCAAGATATGAAACGTTTTGCCAAATTGAATAAAGAATACAAAGATTTGGGCAAAATCGTGGATCAATACCATATTTATAGAAATATGGTCAGTAATATTGATACCAATAAAGACATCATCATGAACGAGAAGGATCAGGAACTTCGTGAGATGGCAAAGGAAGAGTTGGATATTTTATTGGTTGAAAAAGAGGAAAAAGAAGAAGAAATCCGTTTGATGCTGATCCCTAAGGATCCTGAGGATGCCAAAAATGCCATTATCGAGATCCGTGGTGGAACGGGCGGTGACGAGGCAGCTCTATTTGCCGGTGACCTTTACCGTATGTACACTCGTTATTTTGAAACAAAAGGCTGGCGCAATGAGGTGATGGACGTTACCGAAGGAACTTCAGGTGGTTATAAGGAGGTTATTCTTAAAGTAATCGGTGAAGATGCATATGGTCAATTGAAATATGAGTCTGGTGTACACCGCGTACAACGTGTTCCTGATACAGAGACACAAGGACGTGTACATACATCAGCAGCTTCAGTTGCCGTATTGCCAGAAGCAGAAGATGTGGATGTTGAAATCAATCCGGGTGATATCGAATTACAGACATCCCGCTCGGGGGGTGCCGGAGGTCAGAACGTCAATAAAGTAGAAACAAAAGTACAATTGACACATAAACCAACAGGTATTGTCGTCGTTTGTCAGGTAGAACGCTCCCAATTGGCCAACCGTGAGTTAGCGATGGAGATGCTTCGTAACAAACTTTATGAACTTGAACTGAACAAAAAGAACGGTGATATTGCTGCAAAAAGAAAAACTTTGGTGTCCACAGGTGACCGTTCAGCAAAAATCCGTACCTATAACTATCCACAAGGTCGCGTAACAGAGCATCGTATTGGTATGACGATGTACAACCTACCGGCGATTATGGACGGTGATATTCAAGGAATTATCGACGCATTACAATTTGCAGAGAATGCGGAGAAGATGAAAGACGGTCAAGTAGACTAGTTTTTTTCAAAAAATCTTTGCAGATACGTAAACAAACGCTATATTTGCACACCTTCTGAGGAGAAGGGTTGAGGTCTGGTAGTTCAGCTGGTT
>NZ_DLJD01000030.1:0-34133 GCF_002484085.1 Sphingobacterium sp. UBA7625 | reverse complement strand
CGAGTCCCGTCCAGACCGCCAACAAAAAAAGCATCATTTTATTCAAATGATGCTTTTTTTTGTTACACGAATTTCCTCTTCTATTTTTTTAGTTCGTATTGCAACGCTCCCGAAGGACAACGCTTAATCTGATCAATCAGTTCCGCTGTGCTTGCATTTTGAACCGTAATCCAAGGCCTATCTTTTGGATGGTATACCTGTGGCAAACTTTGAACACAGACAGCGGCGTGTTCACATCGCTCAGGAATCCAAAGCACAGCGATCTCCCCATCATTGGGGTGATCATATCTAACAATCCTTTCTTCCATAATAAAAATCTCTTCTGAAATACTAATGTCAATAAGAACGATTTTGTTTTACGAAATCGGACGTCTCCGTTTGATCATCCTACTGACACGATAGAGCATAAAAATAGCCACGATAGAGAGTAACACGACAATGACACCCAAGCTTGGGTAATGCTCCAATGGGCTTTCCTTCGTCTGTTGAACAATGATCACACCGGCAAGTGACGCTGCTACTCCCCCAGCCAGCTGCTGCAGGGATGAGCTGATACTCATAAATGCGCCCCTGTCTTTCATCTCGGGAACCGCACTGATCAAAGCCGAAGAAGGTGTCATACGGCTCAGGATACCGGCCATCATCAATATATTCAAAAAGATAACCAGATAAAACGGTGTAACTCCCAGATTGGTATAAATCAATACAACGACCATCAGCCATATCGAAGCTAGCGCAAAGATTTTAAATTTATCATAGCGGTCACTCAATTTCCCAACGATAGGCATAATAATCAATGAGGCGACACCGGATATCATAAATAATAGGGGCAATTGTTCATGACTAACTTTCAGGTTATTGACGGCAAAGGCACTTCCAAAAGGCATCATCATATAACCACCAATAGAGAGCAGCGCTGTCGCGAGAAAACCAATGCGATATTCCTTTTGCGAGAATGTTGACCAAAGGTGTTTAAGTGCAGATTGATGTTTCTGCAGGCCGATATGTGCAGTAATAGGAATCAGTTTAACCGCAATAATAATGACAATGACCAAGGCCATCACAGCGATCCACAGGAAAGCACTATGCCAGCCCCAGTTGTTTGCAATATACAGGCCTATTGGAATCCCAAGTACCTGACTGGCGCCAAAGCCCATCTGCACAAAACCCATGACGCGCCCTCTTTGTTGCAGCGTAAATATATCGGTAATGATAGCCATCGAAATCGACCCAATGACACCACCAAACAAACCGGTCACCACACGGGCAGCAACCAAAGTCCAATAGTCATTGGCGAAACTGCAAAAAAAGGTTCCGATGATAAAACCCGAGTAAAAAAACAGCAAGAGCTTCTTCCGGTCGAAGCGATCGGCAAATCCCGCCGTCAGCAAACCCGATGCGCCTGCACTAAAAGCATAGGCCGAAACCGCTACACCAAATTGAGCTGGTTTTAGATCGATGGCCTTCATCAAAATATCGCCCATCGGTGACATCACCATAAAATCAAGCACGACGGTAAATTGTGTTATTGCCAGCAAAAATACAACGAGTTTTTGGTACGCCGTAAATGGGGCATTCGCCTGTTGGTCTATTTCCATGTGATAATGATGATCTTGGTTTGAACTGAGTAAAAATACAGAAGCGTCCGAACATTCTACGCAATAAGGCTATAAAAATTATTCAATATACTTTTTGACAGCTTTAGGGCCAATTTTCACCAAACCTACATGAGGTAAATAGCCCTGCCGCCGACTTTTTTTAGCCCCTTAGTATCCTTTTTGCTTTAGCGATAGCTGGGGCTCAACCGTCAGTCTTATCATGCAATAAACGCGCGCAACTGGTTTACTTAACACCTATTGAAACCGTGGAAGCAGCTGCGTTTGCTGAAAGCTGACCCACAAAATAAAAAAGCCAGCACTTGTGTTTCAGGTGCTGGCTTTGATCGCTTTTAATGTATTTTTTATTCGGCAATAACAGCAAATTCTGCGCCTGAAGCGAAATCATCGCCACGCTGCGAGCTCAATGCAGTAAAGCGGATATAACGTCCCTTGACAGGCTTTTCGAACCGAACGGTTTTGAGCTTCTTATTCCGTTCGAATGCGCCCGACATCACGTCTTCCCAGTTTTTACCGTCTTGACTCACCTGAATCTTATAATCCTTGATATCACCATTTGCGCCATCCGGTCTCGGCAAAAATGTAAAACCTTTGATCGTCTTCACACTCGCCGCATCGAAATCAACCCAATGCGGATATTGTGCGACAGTGACTGAATACATCGTATGCCAGATCGACGAAGGATCTCCATCCAATAGGTTCTTGGCATCACCTTCACCGGTCTCCTGGCTGGAAGCAAAGACCACTTCCATCGGAACCGTCTCGATCTTGCTGTATTGTTGGGTTACTTTTAATTTTTCATTTCCCCGATACCAGGCCGTTATTGTTCCGCCCTGACGCAGATCAAAAGAATTCTTATAAATGTTTGCTTTTCCATTGTTCACCGTATACAGTACGGTCTCCGCTTTATTTCCCGAAAGAATGGATACCTCACCTGTTGAACTTCTGGCAAAAGAAATGGGGCCATCACCTGCGGTAGCCACCTGTGCTTTGGCCAAGTAGTCATTTTGTCGCACCGGACGGATAATAAATCCTATTGACGTGGGAACAGCTTTCACACGGTCTTTTTCCAATGGCGGCCCTTGACCGCAACTATTACCGCCGAGACCAGTGACCGCAGCGTCCAGGTGTAAATGCACACCGGAACTCTTTGGTAGCTGATAAGGGTGCGGTGCAAATGTCAATTCCAGTTCGCTGTATTCCAAAGCGGACGTCGCAAGATGATCTTTCGCAATAAAGATCGCTCCTTGTCCATCCGTATTGGTCAGGGATGTCCAGCGCACATCCTCATTATTACTCATATTCTGCGGATTGGGCCATGATACGAACTGATCTTTTACTGTACTTTTATGCAATTCGATAAATTGTGCCGTTTTACGATCCGCATAGTTATTGATCGGGCCACGTCCATAATAGGTATAGTTGCCAAATTCACCCGGCAATTGCAAGGAATAACCCAGTCTTGCCAATACGACGCTTGCATTGTTCGAAGTGATACTAGATGACAATTCAATCGAACCATCCTGGTATATCGTCCAGATCTGATTGCTCGTAAACTTGAAATCATCAGTACCAAACGGTTTATCCGTAAGCGCTTTGAGTGTATATCTTCCAGATGTTCCACCTAACAATGAAGCACCATAGGGAGCCTGAGACTCAATCGTAAATGCCAAAACTACTGTCCCGTCTTTCTTCGTATAGCTATTTGAAGATAAAACGTTATGTTTTAAGTTGTGCAAACCCTTTTCAAACCATTGCTGATAAGCCCAGTTATCGTTATCAACAGGCGCACGCAAAGCATCCAGTTTAGGTCCTTCGCCGTCACGAATAATTTGCTTGCCAGCATAAGCCAAACTGTAGATTGACCCAGTCTTATTGTCAAATTTTGCGACAAACTGATCCCCTTTCACAACCTGAAGCTCACCTTCCTTGGAAAGTACGGGATTTTCACCTTTGGCAACAGTCGAAATCAACGGTTTATTTTCTGCGGCTTTGACAAACAGCTGCTCTTCCATTTGGACAAAGCCCCTATTTGCCCATGGCTTATCCTCGTTGAGCAGAAATTGAACCTTGACAAAATATTCAGATCCCGCATCCAATTTAGCATATTCGATCGGCAGGACAACCTGTTTTTTCTGACGTGCTTTGGGCAGATCAGCAGTGACTATTGTACCTGTACTTCCGGCAACAGCTATCCCATCTTTGAACAGTGACCATTGAACCCGATAGTCACTAAGATCTTTGAAATAGTTTTTATTGAATAGCTCAATTTTTCCCTGTTGAATATCAATGGCCTTAATACCAACATTTTGATAAACCTTTTTAACCTCATAGTATTGCGGTTTGGGTTTCATATCGGCAAAGATTAACCCATTGTTGACAAATGTACCATCATTCGGCTTGTCACCAAAGTCACCACCATAAGCCAAAAACCGTTCACCTGTCTTTTTATCGTAATAATACATCGCTTGGTCAATCCAGTCCCAGATTGCTCCACCCATAAAGAAGTTAGTCGATTCGATGGCTTCCCAGTAATCAATTAAGTTGCCGACGGCATTTCCCATCGAATGCGAGTACTCGGAGATATGAAAAGGGTACTTCAACTTGTAGGTTCCTTTGACAGCCCCTCTGACCCAGTCAATAGATGGATACTGATTTGAGCCCATATCCACAATCGCGTTGTTACGTTCGTACTGGACAGGTCTTGAGGTATCTATTTTTTTGATCGCATCATAAGCCGCTACAAAATTATCTCCGGGACCAGCCTCGTTACCAAGCGACCAGATCACGACAGAAGGATGGTTGATAGTAGCATGCACCATTTCGATATTCCGTGCTACATGGGCATTTTTCCATTCGGGAACATGAGAAAGCGATTCCTTTCCATAATAGTATTGATGGCTTTCAATATTAGCTTCATCCTCAAGATAAATGCCGTATTTATCACAGAGGTAGTACCAATAGGGCGGCTCCGGATAGTGTGAATTACGCACGTGATTGATATTGGCGCTTTTCATCAGCTTTACTTCGGCTTCCATCTGCTCCCTGGTAACGACTTTTCCATGTTCAGGATTCGTCTCATGGCGGTTCACACCTTTCAGTTTAACCGTTTTTCCGTTGATGTAGTAATAACGTCCGGCAAGGCCAAATTCGTCATCAGACGCCTTGGTATCTTTAATTTCGACCTTCCGAAACCCGACATAAGTGGAAACCGTTTCAATCGTTTTATTTTTCCTGTCCTTCAATTCGGCAACCAAGGTATACCGATAGGGAAGTTCAGCGGACCATTTATCCGGATTTTTTACAGTTAATGTTGCTTCGATGCTATTCGAAGCCTTCGCATCCAACTGTGGAACAATAGCAGACACTTCAGCCCGATCTACCAAGGTATTTTCATCGCTATACAGTTTATTCTTATACAAGGAATAAACAAGGGTATAACCATCAGCTTTCTTACGGCTCAAATTACGGACGGTACCGGTAATTTTCAGGGCACCATCCTCATAGCGGTCATCCAATGTCGGAATCGCTGCCAGATCACGAATTTGGACTTTAGGAGTTGATGTCAGAGAGACATCCCGAAATATTCCCGGCAGGCGAAACATATCCTGGGCTTCCAAGAATGATGCGTCAGAGCTGCGGTAGACTTCTACCGCCAACACGTTCTCCCCTTCTTTTTTTAAGAAAGGAGAAATATTAAAGGAAGCAAGGTTTCTTGAATTTTTTGAAAAGCCAACATATTTGCCATTCACCCAAAGGTAGAAAAAGGAGTCTACCCCGTCAAAATTGAGAAATACCTCGCGACCGTCCCAATCCTTCGGAACGGTAAAATTACGGCGGTATGAGCCGACTTCATTACGGTATACATAAGTCGTCCAATCTTGTGGCGGCGTACGCATCACCCCTCCACGCCAGTCATCCACCTTCACCTGATGTTGAAAAATCACGCGCTGGTTGGTGTAAATAGGCACACCATATTTTAAGCTGCCATCCTTCTGAATACCGAAGATGTTCCAGCTCATTGGAACAGGTACGGATTCCCAAGCATTGACATCATAGTTAGGATCATAGTTAGGATCATAAAAATCTTTTGGCCGTTCTTCCGGTGTCTTTACCCAATTAAACTTCCAGGAACCGTTGAGCGAGCGCCAAAAGTTACTATGCTCGGGAAGTACTTTTCTCGCAGTTTCAACGTTTGAAAAGGAGAAGAACGAAGCGTGTGGCAATTCTTTGTTGAGTGATAATAACTGTGGTGATTCCCATTCATTACCTTTTGGAGATAAGATATCTTCATACTGGAAGCCTGCTATAGGAGCTGTGAATGACTGTCCTGTCGTCGAGGTCGAATGAAGGGACAGCAACGAAGCCAGTAAGGTTGGAAAAATAACGGATTTTCTTAACATCATGTATTTAAGCATTTTAGTTCAGGAAACCAAATGTAACTTCATTTTAGAGGAATAACAAGCAGATTATTAAAGCACTCGATTGCGAAACTTTTTTGATACATAAATAAACAACGGATGATTCAAGGGTCATTTGAAAATCGAAGCAAAAACAAATGCTTTCGGTTTCAGGGAATAAGCAGTATTTTTGGACGTAGATTTCGCATTAAACAAATAAAAGTTTACGTTTGAAAATATTTTGAAGATTTTCATTTTTCAAAGGGTTACAATTTAGGCATTAAGGTATTAATAGGTGAGTAAATTCAGTAAATCAGTCCTGCTAGAAAATGATGAGCAGATCATTGAAGGCCTCAAACAAGGCGATAGCTTGGCGATAGATAGTATCTATAAACGATATTATCCATCCATAAGCCATATGATACTGCAAAACAATGGAAGTGAGGATGAAGCAAAAGATATCTTTCAGGAGGCTGTAATTGTGCTCTACGATAAAGTTGCCAAAGGTGACTTTGAGCTCAGCAGCAAACTCAAAACATATCTTTACTCGATTTGCCGAAGGCTTTGGCTTAAGCAACTCAATCGTGCTGGTTTTGGCAATAGTGACATTAGCGGTTATGAAGACTCTTTATTTGAGGAAGAAGATTTACAACAGCACCAAGAACTTGAAAAAAAGTTCGATCAAATGGAACTCGCGCTAGAGAAAATGGGGGAACCTTGTAAGACGATCTTACATGATTTCTATATCTTAAACCACTCGATGCAGGAAATCTGTGAAAAATTTGGTTATACCAATACAGATAATGCCAAGACTCAAAAATATAAATGTCTACAACGGCTGAAAAAAATATTTTTTTCAACAGATTAAAATTTGAGTAACACCATGGGAACAATGAATCAAAAAGAATTTTTCGAATTGGCTGACCAATATCTGCGCGGGGAATTACCTGCAGCGGAAAAAGCAGCGTTCGAATCTTTTTGTGCTGAAAACCCTTCGTATGCTGCCCAATTACAACAACACCGCAACTTTGTTGCCAATATGAAAGAAACTAGCCAGAGGCTCGATTTCAAAAAGGTATTGGCTAACTCAGCCAAGGAATATCATACATCCCAAGGTCCGACCGCAAAAGTGGTTCCGATAAAACAATCTACCGTTATATCACTTTGGGAACGGATCAAAGCAAGCTCTTTAGTAGCTGCAGTTGTGGCAGTATTTGCGGTATTTGGCACTTTATGGCTTAGTGGCTATTATAGCAACCTGGAAAAAGCCTCTTCGGATTACAGCGCGTTGCGCCGCGACATGAATAATGTCAAAAAGAACGTCAATGCACATAACGCCGCAATAAAAGATATCAACGATAAAAAGTCGGTTAAAAGTAGCGAAAGCCAATTTGGAGCAACCGGTTTTATGTTGACAACAGATGGCTACGTCGTAACAAACTATCACGTCGTCAGTGGGGCTGATTCCATTTATCTGCAAAATAGTAAAGGGAACTCCTACAAAGCGCAAGTTGTTCACACCGATGCCAGCAAAGATTTAGCAATCCTATATATTGCCGATAAAAACTTCAAAAAGGCCAAAAGCCTGCCTTATACCTTCAAAACGTCTACTTCGGATTTAGGAGAAGATATCTATACAATCGGCTTTCCACGTGATGAAGCAGTATATGGACAAGGATACTTAAGCTCGTCAACAGGTTACGCAGGTGACACGATCGCTTATCAAATATCCGTTCCGGTCAACCCCGGAAACAGCGGTGGCCCCGTATTGGACAGCAGAGGCAATGTGATCGGTATTATCTCCGGTAAACAAAGAGGAATAGACGGTGCTGCTTTTGCCATCAAAACCAAGTCAATCATGAATGCGCTTGCTGATATTCCGAGCGACTCATTAACCACGGGCGTAAAAATCAATAAAAAGAATGCTTTGGCAGGTTTACCAAGAACAGAACAGATCAAAAGAATACAAGACTATATTTATATGGTTAAGGTCTATTAAGACTGTATCTTTAATGCTTATAAAAAGGGCGGTACGTAAGTATCGCCTTTTCTTTTTTATCAAACGCTGGTTAAAGGCTGGATCCGGTCATTTTCAAAAGGAATTCCCGATTCATCTTGTATAGGAACGCTCAAAATGATGTAGTCCAAAAAGAAACAGCGGACTCCGCTGCGTATGACAGCGGAAAAGTAGTATGTGAAGAAAAGGCAAAAATCAAAAAGGGAGTGTCCAAAAAGATAGGACACTCCCTTTTTATATCGGAATTTCACCTAATTGACTATAAATTAGGCTGTGGCGTTGTTCTCAAATAAGGCTTGATCTCCTTAAATCCTTTCGGGAATTTTGCCGGGATATCTTCTGTCTTGATTGCAGGTACAACAATTACGTCTTCTCCATGTTTCCAATCAGCCGGTGTGGCAACCTGATAATCAGCGGTGAGTTGCAATGAATCTATCACCCGCAAGATCTCATCAAAATTACGGCCAGTAGATGCAGGGTAAGTCAAGGTCAATTTTATCTTTTTATCCGGGCCAATAATGAACACCGAACGTACAGTAGCCGTTACCGAAGCACTCGGGTGAATCATATCGTAAAGCTCAGAAATATGATGATCTTCATCGGCAATAACCGGAAAATTCACTTCCGTCTGCTGTGTTTCATTGATATCCTTGATCCAGTTCAAATGATCATTTACATTGTCTACGCTCAACGCGATTGCTTTGACACCCCTTTTGTCAAATTCAGATTTCAATTTCGCCGTACGCCCCAGCTCAGTTGTACATACAGGTGTATAGTCAGAAGGATGTGAGAAAAATACCACCCAGCTATCTTTAATATAATCGTGAAAATCTATTTCACCGATAGTCGTTTGCGCTTTAAAATTTGGCGCTTCGTCTCCTAATCTTAAACTCATAATCTTATGTTTTAAATATGTTCAAAACCACATACTCTACAAATATAGTAGATTAAATTTAGCAAACAAATAATTCCCTACTTTTTTAGATTCAGATGAAAAAACAGAACTTATATACTATGCAAGCATAATATATATTTTGTATATTTGATTATAAGTGAGCGCCTTTCAAATTGCCTTGAGAAACAGGGCCAAGGATACAACGTAAAATATTTTTGCTTCACGGCGAGTTGTTCACGTAGGACTGAAAGAGTACATTACTGGAGAAATAAAGTTATAGACCATAAAATTGAGATATCATGAACTTTGAATTAAGCGAAGAACATAAAATGATCCGTGATGCAGCACGGGAGTTTGCTCAGGAACTAAAAGCAGGTGTTATACAACGGGATGAAGAAGCCCAATTTCCAACAGATTTTGTCAGACAAATGGCCGAACTTGGATTTATGGGTATCATGACCCCAGAGGCCTACGGCGGTGCCGGCATGGATACACTGGCCTATGTACTGGTATTGGAAGAAATCGCCAAAATTGATGCATCTGCGGCCGTTATTGTTTCAGCACATAATTCGTTGGTCCTTTATGGACTCAACGCCTACGGAACTGAAGAGCAAAAACAAAAGTATCTGGTTCCACTTGCCAAGGGAGAGAAACTGGGTGCATTTGCACTTTCGGAACCTGAGGCTGGCTCGGACGCTTCCTCGCAACATACAATAGCCGAAGACAAAGGCGACCACTATCTATTGAATGGCACGAAGAACTGGATTACAAACGGTGGTCACGCCGATATCTACCTCGTTATTGCACAGACTCATCCAGAAAAAGGTCATAAAGGAATCAATGTGTTGATTGTCGAAAAGGGATTACCGGGTTTCACCATTGGGCCAAAGGAAAATAAATTGGGAATTCGAAGTTCAGACACACATTCCTTGCTATTTTCGGATGTTAAAGTTCCAAAGGAAAACCGTATCGGTGAGGATGGTTTTGGATTTAAATTTGCCATGAAAACCCTTGATGGAGGCCGTATAGGCATCGCGGCGCAAGCCTTGGGTATTGCCGCCGGCGCTTACAATCTGGCACTTGCCTACGCCAAGGAACGCAAAACATTTGGAAAACCCATTTCAGAACATCAGGCTATCCAATTTAAACTGGCCGATATGGAAGTCGATATTGAAACGGCCCGACTGTTGACCTATAAGGCTGCATGGACCAAAGATCAGGGACTGCCGTATGGAAAGGAGGCTGCAATGGCCAAGCTTCATGCCTCTGAGGTAGCCATGAAACATACCGTCGAGGCTGTTCAGGTCCACGGTGGTTACGGTTATGTGAAAGAATATCATGTAGAAAGACTAATGCGTGATGCCAAAATCACCCAGATCTATGAGGGTACATCCGAGATACAACGGCTGGTCATTGCGCGGGAAATCTTGCGGTAAGAACGTACAGCATTGCTTAGCATAAAAAAATTCAGTTCGCATTTTAAAGAAACGGACTGATTTTTTTATTGACTATTCAATTTACTATCGATCACCGATAGGTACTGATAATCCTGAAAAGAAAAACTCGCCGTCTCAGCCATCGCCAAATTTAAGAGGAGCTTTGCTTTACGCAATAAATTATACTGTTCTTCACCCTGTACATTTAACCCATCAAAGAAGAAGGTCAATGCCAGTGGATGTAGTTGCTGTGCTTGCAATTCTTCTCTTGAATAGGACGTAAGTTCATCGTCAGAGAGCTGCAGATAAAAATTGCGATCTTTGTCAAAAAACTTTTGATAGGCATCTGCAAATAAAGCGGGGTCACTGGGTTCGGCAAAAGCATCATATCCTTCGATCCAAATACGAAGAAATTTTCCGATATCTTCAACCCAACGCACCATTAAATCTTTTTTAAAACTTACTCCCATTTTGAAATCTATTATCGGATCTGTCCATTGCCACGGACAATCCATTTTTCTGTTACCAATTTTTCCAGTGCAAAGGGACCACGTGCGTGCAATTTTTGCGTTGAAATACCTATTTCAGCCCCCAGTCCAAACTCCCCACCGTCCGTAAAACGCGTCGAAGCATTTGCATAGACTGCTGCAGCGTCCACTTCATTCAAAAACCGTTCGATAGCCAACTCATTTGAAGACACAATACACTCCGAATGTTTTGAAGAATACTTTTCGATATGCTCCAATGCTTCGTCCAGTCCATTGACTGTTTTTATCGAACACTTCAAATCTAGAAATTCTCTTCCAAAATCCGCTTCTTCCGCCGCCACTAAATTTGGAAATCCATGCTGCTCCAATAGCTCAAATGCAAAAGGATCGGCGAAAACTTCCACGGCGGCATGCTCAAAATAAGGTGCCAGTTTAATTAAAAACTCTGGTGCCACCTGCTGATCCACTAAAACTGTATCCAAAGAATTGCAGACTGACGGTCTGGAGATCTTTGCATTGGCGACAATTTTTGCTGCCATTTCGAGATCGGCAGTTTGATCCACATAGGTATGACATACTCCTGCACCAGTTTCAATCACCGGAACTTTCGCATTTGCCCGTACAAAATTTATCAGGGATTGTGAGCCTCGCGGAATAATAATATCCACATATTTAGTTGCCTCCAGCAATTCAGACACATGTTTGCGATCGACCGGTAATAATTGTACGATATCTTTTGATATCTCCTGCTCTTCGAGGACAGCATAAATGACCTCCAGCAAGGCCACATTTGTATAGAGCGCATCAGAACCACCCCGCAACAGGCAAACATTCCCAGATTGTATGCAAAGGGCTGCGACATCAATTGTCACATTTGGGCGGGATTCATAGATCACACCAACCACACCAAGAGGCACGGTAATTTTCTCTATTTCCAGTCCATTGGGCAGCACTTTCTTCAGCAACAGCTGATCCGTCGGATCTGCCAAATCAGCAATCTGCTTTACACTATCGGACAGCGCTCTCAAACGATCACTATTCAGTAGAAGACGGTCTTTTTTGGGATCTTCATCGTCCATACGATCCAGATCCATTTTATTAGCCTGCAGGATCGGCGCTTCTTCTTCAATAAGAGCAGCAGCAATCGCATCTAATGTTTTCTTTTTACCTTCTGGAGAAAGCTGCTGCAAGAACTGTTTTGCCTTCGTTGCCGCCTTCAGTTGTTCAATTATTGTTTCACTCATAACAACACGATATCATTTGCATGCGCAATTTCTAAATTCTTTTTACTGGACTGGGATAACAAGGATGAATCCATTTTCGCCCGGGCCACAGCCACCGTCAGACCTTCGAGGTTCACAATGTTCAGCACCTCCCCCTTCTCAAAATGTTCAACAATACGGGTTACCCCAACTGCCAATAAGCTTTTATGTTTTAATAAAGCCTCTTCGGCTCCGCGATCAATCATCAATTCACCCTTAATTAAGCTTCCGCTCGCTAGCCATTTTTTTCGTGAAGAGATCTTTTTACTCTCAGGCAAGCACAAGGTACCCGTCTCATGTTTGATGGCTTTTGTGATTGCATCTTCGGTCTGCATGCTAAAAATAACCACCCCGATCCCCATCTGATTGGCAAGCCGTGCAAAATTCAGTTTTGAGGTCATACCACCTAATCCGACGGCAGATTTATCTTTCCTTGCCAATCCCAGAATATTCCGGTCAATGGTCTCAATAGTTTCTATAATTTTATTATTCGCATCCAATACCCCCGGAACAGAAGTACTAAACAATAATTTTTCAGCTCCAAATCCAACAGCAATAAGTGTTGCTAGTTCGTCGTTATCCGAAAACTTCAGCTCTTTATTGCTCACCACATCATTTTCATTGGCTACAGGGATAACATTGTTGCGCCACAGTTCCTCATAGGTATTCTTTAACTGCAGGAACTGATCCCGATTGGAAAAATGATGTCGCTCACATAAGCTTTGTGCCAATGAAATCTTAAAAGGCCGGAAATACGTGGAATACGTATTAATCAATATCGGATTCCCAATGGCAGCTGCGGCTTTCCGCTCGGACAGCGTGCCTGTGTAACTGGGGAGAAAACGCTTGCCGGCAGCAACAGCACCCGAAGATACCAGGACAATATTGTACTTCCTCTGTAAAGAAGCGATCTGCCTGGCAATCTCCAAAACAATACGTTCATCAACTTCTCCCTCTTTCGTGGTAATAGAAGCCGATCCAAATTTGACAACGAGAATAGGCTTTTTCATTGTAAGTATGCTTTAGTTTAGATTAAAGCTCTAATTTAGTGAGAAGAATTTGATTTTTGCAAAATATGTTAATATTTGAACAATATAGCGCAATAAAATACCAGACCTTTCTGTCCAAAAAAACAGCTTACATGACGAATACATGGAAGATGTTTTAAAATAATATAGACTTTCAAAGAATAAATAGCTGAAATAAGCTGTGGAGAAATTCGGTAAAGAAAGCTGTCCAACCTTATTGGACAGCCTTCTTTTAAAGCAATTGTATCTTTACGATGAAAAGCGCTCTTCGTAGAGCTTCTCCAAAGAGAACATTTCGTCACGGTATTTTGCTGCTTCCAAGAAGTCCATTTCTTTTGCCGCTTTATCCATTTTCTTCCGCACATTGTCGATCGCTTTCTTCAGATCTTTCTCGCTCAGGTACTGCATGACTGGGTCCGCTGCAATAACCTGTGTAGGGTCTGGCTCAACGTAAATCTTCTGTTCAACGCCTGAAAAATCAGCAACAGAGGTCTGCTCCAGGATCTCTTCCCTGGTCTTTCCAACCGTGCGTGGCGTAATACCATGTTCTATATTATAGTTCATCTGCTTATCCCGGCGCCGGTTGGTTTCGTCTATCGTGACACGCATACTATCCGTCATTTTATCAGCGTACATAATAACCCGGCCTTTATCATTCCGGGCAGCACGTCCGATGGTTTGGATCAGCGAGCGCTCCGAACGTAAAAACCCTTCTTTATCAGCGTCGAGAATAGCTACAAGTGTGACTTCAGGCAAATCCAATCCCTCCCGAAGCAAATTCACTCCCACCAATATATCAAATTCACCCAAGCGTAATCCCCTTAAAATCTCCACACGTTCCAAGGTTTTAATTTCGGAGTGTATATAACGCACTTTCAGATTCAGCTTGGTCATGTATTTGGACAGCTCCTCCGCCATCCGTTTGGTCAGGGTCGTAGCCAAGACACGCCCCCCTTCCTTGATTGTTTTATCGACCTCCTCCAAGAAATCATCGACCTGATTGATCGCCGGACGAACTTCAATAACAGGATCCAATAAGCCTGTCGGACGGATCACCTGCTCAACAACAACACCTTCTGTCTGCTGCAATTCATAGTCTCCGGGAGTAGCTGAAACATAAATGGTCTGATTGGTCAGCGATTCAAACTCCGGAAAATTGAGCGGTCTATTGTCCAATGCTGCCGGCAATCGAAAACCATGCTCCACCAAAGATACTTTTCGAGACCGGTCACCGCCATACATGGCCCGTAGCTGAGGCAGGGTAACATGACTTTCATCAATAACAAGTAGGTAGTCTTCAGGAAAATAATCCAGCAAACAGAAGGGACGCATACCCGGTTTTCTACCATCAAAGAAGCGTGAATAATTCTCTATTCCTGAACAATAGCCCAGTTCACGCATCATTTCAAGATCATAGTTCACCCGCTCTTCCAGACGTTTGGCCTCTAGCATAAGTCCTTCCTCTTCCAACTGTGTCTTACGCTGCATCAATTCATCTTGAATGGCCCAGATGGATTCCTTGAATTTTTCCTTCGGCGTAACGAAAAGGTTCGCGGGGAAAAGCGCCAAATCTTCCATTTTATTCAAGGTTTTACCGGATACCGGGTCGATCTCACTCAATTCATCAATCTCATCCCCAAAAAATGAAATACGTATTGCAAAATCCAGATAAGCTGGATATACATCAACTGTATCCCCTTTCACACGAAATGTACCACGTTTAAATTCAGTTGTTGTTCTGGAATAGAGTATCTCGACCAATTTATGCAAAAAAGCATTCCGGGTGATTGTCATCCCTACACCAAAACGAAAAATTGACCGCGAGAAATCCTCAGGATTCCCCATACCATAAATACAGGACACCGAAGAGACCACAACAATATCCCGTCGTCCGGACATCAGTGAAGAAGTCGTTGCCAATCGCAACTTTTCGATTTCCTCATTGATAGCCAAGTCTTTTTCAATGTAGGTATTCGTTGAAGCGATAAATGCTTCCGGCTGGTAATAATCATAATAAGAAACAAAATAGTTGACCGAATTATTCGGGAAGAACTGTTTAAATTCGCCATACAGCTGCGCTGCCAATGTTTTATTATGACTTAATATCAGGGTAGGCTTTTGGGTTTCTTGAATTACATTGGCTACAGTAAATGTTTTACCGGATCCCGTAACCCCCAAGAGCGTCTGATATTGCTCGCCCTGCTCAACACCTGCTACCAATTCTTTGATTGCCTCTGGCTGATCACCCGTCGGTCTATACTCTGATGTCAATTCAAATCTCATACAATTCCTATTTCTTAAAGAAGACTATTTTGACCTTTCGGTACACATCACAGCAGGAGCTTCACTGAATTTCTGCTAAAAAAGTCCTTCACACTAACACCATGATGTAATCTACTGACGCTGCGATTTTGCAGTATACGGTCCAGGCCCATATTTTAGATGGTCTTCATACAAATTTACTAATTTTTTTACCATTTTATATCAAACTATAATTATGCTGAAGATGTTATTACTTTCAGTTGATTATTTACTATCTTTAGCTTTAACTGAACTAGCACGCACGTCATGGTCACTATTCTATCTACCCAAAACAGCATTGCAAATCATTTTATTGCAGAATTGAGAGATGTCACGATTCAGCGGGACCGCATGCGCTTCCGTCGGAACCTGGAGCGACTCGGAGAAGTATTTGCTTATGAGATCAGCAAAACCATGGCATTTAAACCTGTTGAAGTTGAAACACCATTGGGCGTCGCCAAAACACATCTATTAATGGAACAACCGGTATTGGCGACCATTCTGAGAGCCGGACTTCCCTTCCATCAAGGCTTATTAAATATCTTTGACCAAGCAGACAATACCTTTATCGCGGCTTATCGGCACACCAAAAAGAGTGGTGAGTTTGAAGTTCATAAAGAATATGTAAATACCCCCAATTTAGATAATAGAACGGTCATCATCGTCGACCCGATGCTGGCAACCGGAAAGAGCCTCGTCTTATGCTGCAAAGATCTACTGGCTGAATACGAGATTAAAGAGCTTCATATTGTTGCAGCAATTGCTTCGGAAGAAGGGTTAAACCATGTCAAGGCTTTCGTTCCTACTGCGCATATCTGGGTAGGCGATGTCGACCACGAATTGACAACAAAAGCCTATATTGTTCCCGGTCTTGGCGATGCAGGAGATTTGGCCTATGGTGAAAAACTTCATTAATGTGGATAATTATTTAAAATTAAATTAACACTCAGCTCATTGAAATTCAGTAAATTTATGTCAATGATGAAGTTTAATTTTTTTATATCTAATTTATACCACTATGAGATGGCAAAAATACAATGGCGAATCCATTCGCTCCACGATTTTCGATGCTGTTGAGGAAGTCATTAAACGAGAAGATGCCCTCGGGAACAAGCTCAAGGTTTATATCGGTACCGATTCCCAAGTAAAGAGAGGAATCATCGACTTCGCCACCGTCATCGTCTTTCTCAGGGAACATAAAGGTGGGTTTATGTTTATCCAACGGGACAAAAGGCATCACCGGATGAGTATTAAAGAACGGATGCTACTCGAAGTCCAAAAATCCATCGACATCGCCTACCAACTCTGCCCCCTCCTCGAAAAACACAAAGTAGACCTCGAAGTCCACGCCGACATCAACACCAATCCAAATTTTCAGTCAAATGTTGCCCTCAAAGAAGCCATGGGATATATTATGGGTATGGGTTTTGTATTTAAAGCCAAACCGGAGTCGTTTGCGAGTACCAATTGCGCCAATAAACAGGTGCAGTAGTTGATTTTTGGGCAGACTTTGTATCTTTAGGTGTAATTTTTAACACAGCAGATGCAGGATTTTTTTCAGCAGATTGCCAGTCAATTTGCCCAGACCACTTGGCTCGAATGGTTAGGTACACTAACCGGATTTCTTTGTGTTTATCTGGCCGCAAAGCAAAATATATGGAACTGGCCCATTAGCATCATCAGCGTGGTGTCCTATGCCATTCTGTTTTATGATGCAAAGCTCTATGGCGATACCGTATTACAATTTTATTTTCTATTCACGGCAGTGTATGGCTGGTATTACTGGCTTAAACGAAAGGAAGAAAAAAAGAAACCCATTGTTAAAGCCAATAAAAAACAGCTGATGCTAATCGTGCTCGCGATCATCTGTTTGACAGCCCTAATAGGTTACCTCTTGGACAATAAGACGAATTCCGATGTCCCCTATATCGATGCATTCTGTACCGCTGTTAGCTTTGTAGCCCAATTTCTAATGACGAGGAAAGTACTTCAGAACTGGCTTCTCTGGGTTTTTGTCGATATCTGCTATATTCCATTGTATATACACAAAGAGCTTATGCTAACAGCTGTCCTGTATCTCGTATTCGCCATTATTGCCTGGAATGGCTACCGTGACTGGCAAAAAACCTATAAAAATTTTGCGTAATATTGCCTATCAAAAAGATAGATGTGGGAAAAGAGTTAATAAAAATTGCCGTCGTAGGCCCCGAGTCTACAGGAAAGTCAACCATGGCACAGTATCTCGCTGAAAAATTTCAAACGGTCTGTGTTCCGGAATATTCGCGCTATTACTGTCAGAGCCTCAATAATAAATATACGTTGCAGGATGAGGTCAACATGTTTTATGGACAGGTTGCTTTGGAAGAAGCACTCCTCCCTTTGGCAAAGGATAACATCCTGATCTGTGACACCACTTTTATGACCGTGAAAATCTGGTCTGACTATCTATTCAAGCATACCCCAAAAGAAGTCACTGACAAGATCCGGCAACATCCCTATGATCTCTACTTACTGATGGATATCGACCTTCCCTGGCAGGACGATCCCTTAAGAGATTTTCCGGAGCAACGAGAACACTTTATGAAGGTGTGGAAAACAGAATTAAATGCTGTCAATGGTCAATATCACATTATCTCAGGCGAGGGACAGCAGCGACTGGAAAATGGCTTAGCAGCTGTTAACGATTTTCTGACATTGATTTGAGACAAGCACCTTGACGAAGCAGCCTTTTACAGCTATATTTGTACTTGTAAAGTATACCTTTAGTGCAATGAACAAGAAAATTAAAATGTAACTAAAAGCTGTACGCTACCGAATTAAATTAGAATATTAACATTTTACTTAAGAAATAATGTATCCAGAATATTTAGTAGCTCCAATGCGTCAAGAGTTAGTTGATGCGGGATTCGAAGAATTAAAAACTCCAGAAGCAGTTGATACTGCAATCGCTTCAGAAGGAACCGTTTTTGTGGTTGTAAACTCCGTTTGTGGTTGTGCGGCAGCAAATGCACGTCCTGCAGCAAAAGCGGCTGTAAAAAATGAAAAACATCCGGCAAAATTAGTTACTGTTTTCGCAGGTATGGAAACTGATGCTGTTAACACAGCACGTAACTACATGTTGCCTTACCCTCCATCTTCTCCAGCAATGGCATTGTTCAAAGATGGTAAATTGGTACACATGATTGAAAGACATATGATTGAAGGTCGCCCGGCACAAATGATTGCTGACAATTTAGTTGCAGCATTTGACGAGTACTGCTAATCACGTATTTTGATTTTTGAATTAAAACGGCTATCCGAATTATTTGGATAGCCGTTTTTGTAAACCCCATCATATACTTTACGATATTCCGCCAGTTCATATTTCAAAGAAATACCCTCTCGCTTTATAAACACTTTTTTTTATTTTTAGGATATGAGAAAATTTTCAGTTATCATTTTCCTCCTTTCCGTGATCTTCCTTGCCTGTTCCCCTCAAGAAAAGGTAGACCTGATAGTATACAATGCCCAAGTGTATACCGTTGATTCCACCTTCAGCATAGCACAGGCATTTGCAGTTAAGGACGGTAAATTTATTGCCATAGGATCAGACGAAGAGATTCAACGAAAGTATAAAGCCAAAGAAAAAATAGACGCTGAGGGAAAAGCGATCTATCCCGGATTCTACGATGCACACGCGCATCTATTTGATGAAGCCGAACTGATGGATCAGGCTGATCTCAATGGCGCGGATTCTTTCGAAGAAGTGATTCAACGGGTTAAAAGTTATCAGCAAAAAAATCCCAATAAAACCTGGCTCATCGGCGGTGGCTGGGACCAAAATCGCTGGAAAGACAAATCCTTTCCCACAAAAGAACTACTGGATAAAGCTTTCCCAGATATACCAGTGTACCTGATACGGGTAGATTATCACGCCGCTGTGGTAAACTCCAAAGCTTTAGAATGGGCCAAATTGACAAGCATTCCCATTATTCATGGTGGCGTTGTCGGTGGAAGTAACAATACGCCGAATGGTCTTTTGATCGACAATGCAATGGATCTGGTCAACAAAACAATCCCGGTACCCCATGAAAAAGAGTACTTGAGAATGTTAAAGCGAACCCAGGACTCGTTGCTTTCTGTGGGACTTACTTCCATTGTGGATGCCGGTTTATCAAAAGAAAGACTAGACCTCTTAAAAAAATACTACCAGGATGGGGAATTGAAATTTAGGGATTATGCCATGATCCTTGGCAATCCGCAGAATATCTCCTCATTTATAGCGCAGGGCTTTTATGAAACGGATCGTTTAGAAATCAAATCATTCAAATTACTTGCAGATGGCGCATTAGGCTCAAGGGGCGCCTGCCTCCTCGCTCATTATCATGATGCACCTACACATGGATTCTTATTGCATAGCCCACAGGAATATGAAAACATGATCAAAGCGATTGCAGCCAGTAATTTCCAGGCGAATACCCATGCAATCGGTGATTCAGCCAACCGTATTATACTGAACATCTATGGTAAATACTTACAGCCGCATACAGACCGTAGATGGCGCATTGAGCATGCGCAGATTATCTCGCCAGTAGATTTCGATAAATTCCGAAAATTCCAGATTATACCCTCTGTACAACCTGCCCACGCCACATCGGATATGTACTGGGCAAAAGACCGTCTAGGTGAAGAACGGATGAAAGGAGCCTATGCTTACAAACATCTATTGAAGGAGTATGGTAAACTCGCTCTGGGAAGTGATTTCCCGGTTGAACATTTCAATCCGCTATACGGCTTTCACGCAGCCGTGGCCCGTGTCGATAAAAAAGGATATCCAAAGCAGGGCTTCCAAATGCAGGACGCCATCAGTCGGGAAGATGCATTGCGCGGAATGACCATCTGGGCAGCATACTCCTGCTTTCAGGAGAAAAAACGGGGAAGCATAGAAGCTGGTAAAGACGCTGATTTTGTTATCCTCGAGCACGACATCCTCAAAATACCGAATGAGCAGCTGCGCAACGTAAAAACAATGCGGACGGTGATTGCTGGAGAAACTGTTTTCAATAGACAACAATAATAGTTTCACACACACGGAGCTTCACTCATCCCCTAGAAAAGTACAATTCAAGGTATAATAGTGAAAATCTACAATAATTTTTATTTTTACGAATATTTCGTATATTTACGATATAAACATAATTTTATGAAATATTCATTATCCTTCTTATTATCGCTGACGATACAGATTCTATTTGCTCAAGAAAATTCGCCAGCAATAGCTAAAGTACATTACGAATTCAAACACATTAATGACACCACGCAACGTGATCAATTTATTCGCGACGAAACGATCACTTACCTTAATCAACAGGCCAGTTACTATACCTCATACTCCACAAATCGTATGCAGGATGAAGTCAAAAAACAGATGGATGCCCCCTCCTTTGACGGGAATATAACTATCCAGACACGAACAACTCCTTTAGGGGCATCGTATTTACTAGATGTCAACAACAACAAAATGACAGAATTGATATCCGTTGCTGGGGACAAATTTGCTATACCTCAAACTTACCCAGCTCAAGAATGGGAAGTATTAGGGGATCATAAGGAGATCGGAGGATACAGTTGTCAAAATGCAAAAACAACTTTCAAAGGTCGCACCTATGAAGTATGGTTTACGACAGAGCTGCCATTTCCTTACGGACCTTGGAAACTTCATGGACTACCAGGACTCATTTTGGATGCAAGGGATTCAAAAAACGAGGTCATTTTTGCATATGCTGGATTTGATAAACTGGAAGACAGCAAAGTACAGGTGGCGCTACCACAAGGCGTGATTACAACCTCACTAGAGGAAGTTCAAAAAATCCAAGCTGCATTTAAAGCAAATCCACAGGCCTATATGAACGCTCAATCGGCAAAGAGTCGAAGTATCAGTGTAGGTTCTAGCAATGCCATTACTGTTAAAAGCGGTTCAAGCGCTGGTATGAAAACAGGAGATGGTGGTATGGATGTCTCTAGGATCAAAAGTTTTAATATACGGAAAGATGAACTATATAAGCCTTCTAAAGTCACCAATAATCCGATTGAGCTAATACCTTAATGAAAGTACCTATATGTTTACTTTTAATCACTTGGTTTGGGCAAATTTGTTTTGCCCAACAAATGATTAGTGGGAAGGTACAAGAAGCAAATACACAGAAGCCAATACCTTTCGCAAGTGTAAATATCCTGTCTGAAAATAAAATCGTCGCTTTTAAAACGACTGATAAGGAAGGACGGTTTATGATGCAACTTTCTAAAGAATATACCACCGTCTACCTGCAGATCCACCATCTTACTTACGAAAAATTCGAACAGCAAATTGACAAAAAGTCGACCGATCTCCGGATTGTCTTAACCCCCAAAACCAATCTATTAAAAGATGTCGTAGTGAAGAGTAAACCCAAAGTAAGTCGTTCCAACGACACCATTTCTTATGATGTAGGTTCTTTCGCTAAGGAAGAGGATCGAAATATCGGAGATATCATCAAACGCCTACCCGGTATGGAGGTAACAGAATCCGGCTTAATAAAATATCAGGACAAAACGGTTTCCAAACTTTACATTGACGGTGATGATCTGTTAGAAGATCGTTACGGAATAGGCACGCGAACAATTCCGCACAGAATGGTCAAAGACATTCAGGTCCTCGACAACCATGAACACTATAAAGTACTTAAAAACAAAAGATTTACAGACGATGTAGCAATTAACCTTGTCATCAAAGAAGATGCTAAGTTAAAGTTAACCGGACAGGCTAAAATAGCTGCTGGTACTCCCAATAACTATGACCCCGAGCTAAACACAATCCTTTTTAACAAAAAAGTTAAAATGCTGAATGTACTCAGTGCAAATAACATCGGTAGGGATCTTTCTGGTGATGTCGTAGGCAATAACCAGTCATCTTTACTCGCAAAGTTTGGCGCTTCCGCTATTCACAACCTCCTTGCAACAAGTACAACTGGAGCTCCCAATATTCCAAAAAACAACTACTACTTTAACAATACAGGCTCCCTCAACACCAATAATCTATATAATTTCAAAAACAAATGGCAATTGAAATCAAATATTCATTTACTATTTGATAAAGAAAGACAGAATAACGCTGCTAGTACACGATATTTACTCGATGGAGGTGATGTATCCTTTGAAGAACAAAACGGCATCAGAGCAGAGAGATGGCTAGGTGTGGCAAGACTCTCTGCATCTGTGAATACAGAAAAAAAATACATCAGCGAAATACTTTCCTTTGAATATGAAAAAAAAGATATAAAAGCCCTATTAACAAACTCGACCAGTAAAATTGACCAATTTCAAAAACACCATATCAAAGGAATCAGCAATCAGTTCAGTTATATACCGCAATTAAAAAACAACGATATTATAGCAGTTAATTGGACATTAAACTATGGAAATAAACCACAATCTCTACAGATTTATCCAGGTGTTTTTCCTGAAATATTAAATGACAGCATTCCATACAAAAGTACCACTCAGCAGATCGAGGTTCCCTCATTTTTCACTGAGGTTTCGACAGGTTACCACTTCAATAAAAGTAAGATCAAACAGCATTATCAGATCGGTTTCAATACCGACCGCCAACATTTTACTTCATTGTTATATCTTCAAGATAATGAGCAGATAGATAGAAGACCGCGCCAGAATACGAGCAACGATCTGCACTGGAGCAGATCTCAAGTGTTCATTACACCACAATATGACTGGAAAAACGATCGCTTCGAGGCTCACCTTGATATCCCGATCACTTATCTGATCACCCAATATAAAGATAATACACAGGCTTTGGACATTTCAAAAAATTCATGGTTGATCAACCCCGGCCTAAAAGCGCGCTGGCGAGTCTCCCAAGAAGATTATCTCCAATTTGCTTATCAATATAGCCAGGACATTGGGAATATTGAAGACGTATTCCATGGAGCGGTACTGCGCAATTATAGGATGCTTAGCCAAAACAATGCTGCGCTGAATGAATCCCAAAAACATGCTTTTAATCTCAATTACAATCTGGCGCGTACATTGAAAGTATTATTCGCTAATGCAGGAATCAGCTATTCCAGGCTTTCATCCAACACGATGTTATCCTCAATTATAAAAGACGATATCACAGAGAATATATTGGTTAATATGGACAACCTGCAAGAACATTGGTCCTCACAAATTGGGTTTGATAAATATATATTTCCTTTGGCAAGTACGCTCAAGTTAAAAGGCAGTATGGCCTATTCCCGATTCAATCAATTGCTAAACAGTAGTGTTGTTCCCATAAAAAGCATCAATTACACGCTCCAACCTAGTTTAGAAGCAAAAATATTCAAATCATATAATATATCTTATACAGGTACTCTCAATTGGAATAGAAGCAAGCAACAAGGGAAAGACCATCTGATTCGGAATAAAACAACTATGATGACACATAACTTAGGTTTCCCTATAAGCCCTTTTAAAAATGGCTTTATACGTGTAAACATACGTAACCTCTCCACTTTCCAGACGAATATGAAGAATGCGAGTTATACCTTTATAGACGTTTTTGCGCGTTATCGATTGAACAAATGGAAAACTGACTTTGAATTGGATATGAGCAATTTGACGAATATAAAAAATTATCGGACCTACATGACAACAGCCAATATGATTTCCCAAAATGAATTTGAACTACGGGGAAGAACAATTTTACTACGCGCTGTCTTTAATCTTTAGGCCTTAAATGCACTTGAAACCAGCATTTTAAAAAAAAGCAGCGGTCGAAGGTAATTACTTACAAAGTTCGACCAGGATAAGATGATCCATAAAAAGGCCCGGGTGAAATATTCACCCGGGCCTTTTATATGTTAATATGGAAACAACTTTTGCTTTTCCAAGAAGTCTAACTGTTTAGCACGCTATTATTGCATATCAAATAAATGCTTTTCGGCATGGTAGGACGAACGTACCAATGGTCCTGATTCAACATACTTAAATCCCATTTCCAAACCAATTTTTTGATATTTTTCAAATTGAGCTGGTGTGATAAATTCAATAACGGGATGGTGTGCTTTTGTAGGCTGCAAATACTGACCGAGCGTCAAAATATGAACACCTACATTATATAAGTCCTGCATGGCCTCGATTACATCTTCTTCCGTTTCGCCAAGACCAAGCATAATACCAGACTTCGTACGAAGACCTGCTTCCGAAATCCGACGCAAACATTCCAAAGAACGATCATATTTGGCCTGGATACGTACTTCCCTTGTCAGACGGCGTACAGTTTCCAAGTTATGTGAAACGACCTCAGGACGAACCGCAATGACACGATCCAGATTGTCCCATTGCCCTTTAAAATCTGGCAATAGCGTTTCCAAGGTTGTCTCGGGGCTCTCTCTACGGATGGCATTAATCGTTTCCGCCCAAATCGTCGAACCACCATCTTTCAAATCATCACGGTCAACAGAAGTGATGACACAATGTTTGACCTGCATCAGCTTCACTGAGTTTGCGACCCTGTTAGGCTCATCCAAATCGACCGCCAGAGGACGACCTGTTGCTACAGCGCAAAACGAACATGAACGTGTACAGATATTACCTAGTATCATGAAGGTCGCTGTTCCTGCCCCCCAACACTCACCCATATTTGGGCAATTTCCACTCTCACAAATCGTATGTAATTTATGTTCATCTACAAGACTTCTGACATGTCTATACTCTTTACCAACAGGCAATTTGACACGCAACCAATCGGGCTTGCGTTGTGCAGGAGTTGCCGGAATAACTGGAAGTTCAATCATACAACAAAGTTAAGGATTAAAAATGTAATTTCTATCCGGCAATTTGTTGGATTTATATCATAAAAACTTATCGAATGACGGCAATAATAGAATAATGAAACAAAAATTAGGATATTTGTGTTGATTATCTATTGATCTAAATACTATACTATGCGATTGAGTCAATCCTTATCCCTTTTATTGCTTGGGGGAACTTGCATTTTCGGTGCACAGGCCCAAACTAATTTTGATCTAATACCCAAGCCATCCAAGGTGACCGTAGCGACCGGAATATATAACATCCCAACGCAGCTCTCCGTTATTGTTTCAGACGATTTTCAGGCTGCGGCGCAATTGCTTACCGAGCATCCCGCAATCAAAGGCTTAACCTTTGAGGTGCTAAAGAAAAATAAAAAAACTCCAAAAGAAGGTTTTCGTATTATTAAAGCTGTTGATGCAGACAACTTGAGCAAATATGCGTATTCGATTCAAATTGATGAAAAAGGTCTTCTGCTTAAAGCCTGGGATACGCCGCAGGTCATCAATGGGATTTATACCTTGATTCAGTTGGGTTACCTACAGACTGACCCCAGCCAAATAGCATTTGCAACAATCGTCGATGAACCTCGTTTTTCTTACCGCGGGCTTCATTTGGATGTTTCCCGTCATTTTATGCCGCTCTCTTTCGTGAAGAAATATATCGACGTCATGGCCATTTATAAGTTCAATAACTTTCACTGGCACCTGACAGATGGCGCCGGATGGCGATTGGAAATTAAAAAATATCCGGAATTAACACAAAAGGCTGCCTGGCGTACACATGCGCTTTGGAAAGATTGGTGGAACAATGGCCGTCAGTATGTAGAAAAAGGAAATCCGAATGCAAGTGGCGGCTTTTATACACAGGAAGAAGCGCGTGAACTGGTAGACTACGCTGCTCGAAAAGGCATCAATGTCATTCCTGAAATAGAAATGCCCGGACACTCGGAAGAAGTACTGGCCGTGTATCCCGAACTCTCCTGTTCGGGTAAACCCTACAGCCAGGGTGAATTTTGCATCGGCAATGAAAAGACTTTTGAGTTCTTAAAAAATGTACTGGATGAAGTACTCACCATATTCCCTTCCCAATACATCCATATTGGCGGGGACGAAGCCGAAAAGAAACATTGGGAAAAATGTCCAAAAGACCAGGCCCTGATGCAAAAGGAAGGTTTAAAATCAGTAGATGAATTACAAAGCTATGCCATCAAGCAAATGGATTTATACCTGCAATCAAAAGGCCGAAAGCTTATCGGCTGGGATGAAATCTTGCAAGGCGGTCTGACTGAAGGTGCCACGGTCATGAGCTGGCGCGGCGAAGACGGAGGAATAAATGCGGCAAATGCCGGCCATGATGTCATTATGACTCCCGGTTCACACCTGTATTTTGATTCTTATCAGACCGATCCAAGGACACAACCCGAAGCAATTGGCGGATACCTAACCCTCGATAAGGTATATTCTTATGATCCTATTCCAAACGCGATACAAGCGGACAAGGCGAAACACATCCTGGGTGCACAAGCTAATATTTGGACAGAATATGTACCGACGACAGAGCACGTTGAATATATGGTATTTCCGCGAGCATTAGCGTTATCCGAAGTCAATTGGACCGCAAAAGATGCAAAAAGCTGGGCTGACTTTCAACGCAGATTACAATCACATTATAAATTGCTACAGGAGCTGAATCTGAACTATTATCGTCCATCATTCAATGTTGCTTATACAGCGTCTTATAATGCAATTAAAAACAACAACAAAATTACACTTACAACAGAGCAATTGAACACGGATCAGATCCGATATACCATTGATGGAAGTGAACCTACGATTCAGTCTACGCCATATACCGGTCCATTTGAACTGAGTTCAACAGGACATATCAATGCAGCATATTTTCAGGACTCTATCAAAATAGGTCCTACATTATCCTTTGATATTGATATTCATCGTGCCATTGGAAAAAAAGTAACGTACAATACGCAATGGTCAGGATATCCAGCGCAAAAAGATTCGACTTTAACCAATGGGCTAATGGGAGGCCTGTCTTATCACGATGGACAATGGCAGGGTTTTACCAGCCCGATTGATGTTGTCGTTGATTTGGAAAGAAGGGAAGAAATCCATCAAGTTGCCATGAATTTCATGCAAATGATAGGTCCCGGAGTTTATATGCCCGGGGAAATGGAGGTTCTCGTTTCTGACAATGGTCGTACATTCCGTTCAATAGGGACAGTAAAAAACGATGTATCCGATAAAGAATCCAAATTGACATTTAAACGCTTCGAGCTGAAACTAAATAAAGCGCAGCAGGCACGCTACATAAAAATCAAAGCCAGCAACCCGAAAAAAGGATATTTATTTACAGATGAAATCATTGTTTATTAACAGAAAATAAGCAATTCCCGATACTAGTTGGAGAACCTATTCCTTACGTTTTCCAACTAGTTATTCCTATTTTCAAGACCACTTTTCTAACAAAGCTCATTTTATTTTGAAATATTCTTAAAATAAATACTTCATTTTCAAAATTTAAAATGTAACTTTGCACTCCGACAAAGCAGTCGGAATGACCCTTCCCCATGAGCTATTTTTGATTGTCTTTGCTCAGATTTACAATAGGAAATTTAATTTTTTGAACTAGATATAATGCCAAGAAACACTTCCATTAAGTCGGTTTTAATCATCGGATCAGGTCCCATCGTTATCGGTCAAGCTTGTGAATTTGATTATTCTGGATCTCAAGCATCCCTTTCATTGAAAGAAGAAGGTATTGAAGTATCCATCATCAACTCAAACCCTGCAACAATCATGACGGACAAAGTTGTTGCAGACAATGTCTATTTACTTCCATTAACGTGCGAAAGTATTGAAGAGATATTGCAAAAACATAACATTGACGCAGTACTTCCTACCATGGGTGGCCAGACCGCTTTGAACTTATGTATCGAAGCATCCAACCTGGGCCTTTGGGAAAAATACAACGTAAAAGTTATCGGTGTTGATGTTGCTGCCATTGAAAAAACTGAAAACCGTGAAGAATTCCGTCAATTAATGGTTGATATTGGTGTGGGTGTTGCAACTTCAAAGATTGCAAACTCATTCCTGGAAGGTAAAGAAGCAGCACAAGAAATTGGTTATCCTCTTGTTATACGTCCTTCCTACACCCTAGCCGGTACAGGTGGTGGATTTGTACACAGAAAAGAAGATTTTGATGCGGCTTTAAATAGAGGTTTACATGCTTCGCCGACACATGAGGTTTTGGTAGAGCAGGCCGTGTTGGGTTGGAAAGAATTCGAATTAGAATTGCTTCGCGATACCAACGACAATGTCATCATCATCTGTACCATTGAAAACTTCGATCCAATGGGTATCCATACGGGAGACTCGATCACGGTTGCACCGGGAATGACATTATCAGACAAATGTTACCAAGATATGCGTAATCAGGCTATCCTGATGATGCGCTCGATCGGTACATTTGCGGGTGGATGTAACGTGCAATTCTCTGTTAACCCAGAAAATGAAGAAATCATCGCAATCGAAATCAATCCACGTGTATCTCGTTCATCAGCTTTAGCATCAAAAGCAACTGGTTACCCAATTGCAAAAATTGCAGCTAAATTGGCGATCGGATACAACTTAGATGAGTTGCAAAATCAGATTACTAAAACTACTTCAGCATATTTCGAACCAACATTAGATTACGTCATCGTTAAGATCCCACGTTTCAACTTTGACAAATTCAAAGGCGCAAACAAAGAATTAGGTCTTCAGATGAAAGCTGTAGGTGAAGTTATGGCAATCGGCCGTACATTTATCGAAGCTTTACAGAAAGCATGTCAATCACTTGAAACTGGTCGCGCTGGTCTAGGTGCCGATGGTCGTCAATGGAGAAATCTGGACGAGATCATGGATAGCTTAGAACATCCAAGTGGTGACCGTTTGTTCCATATCAAAGATGCATTCGAATTAGGTGTTCCTTTGGAATCAATCCGTAAAGCAACTCGTATCGACAAATGGTTCTTAGTACAGATCCAAGAGTTGGTACACCTGGAGCAAGAATTACGTCGTTACCAATTGAATAACATTCCACGCGATTTCTTTATGACCTTAAAACAAAAAGGTTATTCAGATGTACAGATTGCTTGGTTGTTAGGTAATGTAACAGAAGATCAGGTATATGATCGTCGTAAGGAACTTGGCATCAACCGGGTTTACAAAATGGTTGATACTTGTGCCGCGGAATTCCCAGCACAAACTCCATATTACTATTCAACATTTGAAGAAGAAAACGAATCCATCTCTTCAGACAAAAAGAAAATCATTGTATTAGGTTCAGGTCCTAACCGTATCGGTCAAGGTATCGAGTTCGATTACTCTTGTGTACACGGGTTATTGGCTGCGAAAGAATGTGGTTACGAAGCAATCATGGTGAACTGTAACCCGGAGACTGTATCTACGGACTTCAACATGGCCGATAAATTATACTTCGAGCCTGTATTCTGGGAGCATGTCCGTGAGATCATCGAATTGGAAAAACCAGAAGGTGTAATCGTTCAATTAGGTGGACAGACAGCACTTAAAATGGCTGAACGCTTAGAGCAACTTGGCGTAAAAATCATCGGTACATCATTCGAGAATATGGACTTGGCGGAAGACCGTGGCCGTTTCTCTGATCTATTGAAAGAATTAAATATTCCATATCCAAAATATGGCGTAGCTACTTCGGCAGAAGAGGCTTTACAAGTAGCCAACGAAGTTGGTTACCCAGTATTGGTTCGCCCTTCGTATGTATTGGGTGGACAAGGGATGAGCATTGTCATCAATGATGAGGACCTTGAAAAAGCGGTTGTTAACTTATTGAAAAACCTTCCCGGTAACCATATCCTGATCGACCATTTCTTGGATCGCGCTGAAGAAGCGGAATCAGATTCCATCTGTGATGGTGAAGATGTACATATCATCGGTATGATGGAGCACATTGAGCCTGCGGGTATTCACTCTGGAGACTCATCGGCGGTATTACCTCCATTCGGACTCTCACAAGCTGTTCAGGATAAAATGGAAGAATACTCCATTAAATTAGCAAAAGCGTTGAATGTACGTGGTCTATTAAATATTCAATTTGCTGTCAAAGGTGAAAATGTGTATGTCATCGAGGCTAACCCACGTGCATCACGTACTGTTCCTTTCATTGCGAAAGCGTATGATGTTCCTTACATCAACATCGCGACAAAAGTCATGTTAGGTGTCAATAAATTAAGTGACTTCACCATCGAACGTAAATTGAAAGGATACGCGATTAAAGAGCCTGTATTCTCCTTCAATAAATTCCCTGAAGTAGACAAACAATTAGGCCCTGAAATGAAATCAACTGGTGAAGCAATCCGCTTTATCAAAGATCTTCAAGATCCATATTTCAGAGAGTTGTACAATCAAAAATCAATGTTTTTGAATGCACAATAAGGTATCTCTATAAATAGAAAAGGCTTGCAATGCAAGCCTTTTCTATTTTATATCTTTTACACATCGGAAACCGACATTATTTGTCGGGCTATTGACCTCTCCTTTTCCCCTGCTTCCCGCTTTATAACGTTCACAATATTGATCATTGCAGAGAAATGATCCACCACGCTGAACACGTTTTTCAAGATTAGGTTCCTGTGGATCATAGGAGTTTTCAGGTCCTTTGGGATTTGCCACCGTGCTACTCTTGTAATAATCCGGACGGTAGTAATCGGAGCACCATTCCCAGACATTCCCTTCCATATCATAGAGTCCTAAGGCATTTGCCTGAAAAGATTTTACGGGAGCGGCTCCCTCATATCCATCTTCTTTTGAATCTTCAACCGGAAATTTTCCTTGGTATATATTTGCAGTCCACTTACCATTGGGTTTAAGCTCTTTTCCCCAATAGTACAGGTCTTCATTCGTATCCTTACCCGAGCGGGCAGCATATTCCCATTCCGCCTCTGTAGGCAATCGCTTTCCTGCCCATTTTGCATAAGCATCAGCATCTTCATAGGCGACCTGAACAACGGGGTAATTCATTTTATCTTTTATTGAACTATCAGGCCCTTCGGGATGTTGCCAATTTGCGCCGGGAACATATTCCCACCACATCAGATAATTATTTAAGGAATTAAGCTCTTTGGGTTTCGAGAATACGGCAGATCCGGGGACAAGCATATTCGGATCCACACCGGGAAAATCTTTTGGATCCAATTTCCGCTCGGCTACCGTCACATATCCTGTTTCCTTTACAAATTGAGCAAATTGGGCATTTGTTACCTCGTGTTCATCCATGTAAAATGAAGTGAGTTCGACCTGATGTACAGGCTTACTATCTTCAAAATTTGAACTTCCCATCAAGAATTTACCACCTTCAATTAGAACCATCTTTCCAACGGCGGCATTGCTTTGTTTGGATAACTGAGATTTGATCATGCCAGCTCGTGTAGGTATATTTTCACCAACACAACATGAGAGTGTATCATTTGTGGAAAACAGAGATAGACAGGCAACTAGCGTCAGATTGATTAACATACCTAAAGATAAACATAAAAGGGGAACAATAAAATGCTCCCCTTTTAATTATTGAACAAATGCAGATTTTATACATCCAATTGTACATTTTCCTTTTTCGCATTTTTGGAGCGAATAGGCGTATTCCCACCACCTTTTAGTGTAATATCTACGGGATTATTGCTTTTCCAGGCGCCTTTTGTAAAATCAGGTACAGCCACAGTTTTACAGTTCTTTTCAACAGATTCAAAGCTCAATGGCACGATACAGCTCCACGAAGCAGCATCGTAAACGTCCTGATCCAATGGCAATCCGTTACGCAGACAATCGATTAAACGCCAGTCCATCATAAAATCCATTCCGCCGTGACCGCCAACTTCTTTAGCTTTATCACCGATATATTTCACCAATTCGGGCGTGTATTTATCATACAGCTCCTTGAGTTTCTCCTCCTTGATGAATTCATGGCCAAATGCGATATTTTCCGTAGGATATTTTTGAGCAAATCCCTTTGTACCGCTAAGTGTATGCAATCTCGAGTACGGTCTAGGTGAAGTCACATCATGTTGTAACATAATTGTTTTTCCTTTGGCTGTACGGATCAATGTCGTATTCATATTGCCACGGTATTTCTTTCCGACAAATTCCTGAAAGAAAGAATCTTTGCCTGCTAGTTCTTTTGCCTTCTCACCCATCATAAAATCATTGGACGACATCGCCACAAGGTGATCCATCTTGTCTCCTCTGTTGATATTTAAACACTGTGCTACAGGTCCAAGTCCGTGAGTTGGATATAGATTACCATTATACTTGATATTTTCCCTTAGGCGCCACATATTATCATAACCATTCTTTGCGAAATTTAAATCTAACAAATCATGGATATAAGCTCCCTCACCGTGGATTAATTCACCAAATAGACCTTGGCGGGCCATATTCAATGTCAACATTTCGAAAAAGTCGTAGCAACAATTCTCCAACATCATGCAATGTTTTTTTGTTGTTTCAGATGTTTTGACGACCTCCCAACAATCTTTTATTGTCAGCGCAATTGGCACTTCACAAGCCACATGATTACCAGCTTTCATTGCCGCAATACTCATGAGTGCATGGTAATCCCAAGGCGTGCAAATATAAACAAGATCTAACTTCTCCTCTTTCAGCAATGATTTCCAACCATCTTCTCCTGAGTAAGACTTTGCAGCGTTCAAGCCCTTCGAAGTAAGAATCTTCTGTGCTTTCTCAACACGTTCAGGGTGTTTATCGCAAAGTGCAATGATCTCACAACCTTCGATAAAAGACAGTCGTTCGACTGCTCCGGGACCACGCATCCCCAATCCAATTACAGCAACTCTCACCTTATCAATTTTGGGCGCAGCATAACCGCACATATTAAATGCTTCTGCAGTCGCATTGGCATTAACCAAAGTAGGAAGTGAAACAGCCAGTGATGATAAAATCCCGGCTTTTTTTAAAAAATCTCTTCTAGAATCCATAATTTAAAGTCATGTAAATTTAAAGGGACCAATTGGTCCCTCTAAAAAATCACCTATTTTAAAACAAACTAAACAGTCAATAAGAAAAATCCCTTTGGATTTGGATTTATATTTGGTTCTTACTAAAGAACTTAATCTCTTTAACAATAATATAACACTTTTCTCAAAATAAAAAATCAAACTTGAAAGCAATCGTTTGTTTAATCTACACAAACGATTGCTTAATTTATTATTATCTTGTCTTTTTAATGAAAAGTATCGCATCACAGTAAATACGCTATTCCAATCTCAGGGCAAAATCCGAAAAAACATATACACAAAACTTTACTCCTGTATTCTCCCATCGTTAGGGCTTTTTGTGGGGTCTTTTTTGAATAGTTATCTAAAATATTTTATCATTAAACCGAAATTTAATGGTTATATCTTCAACTCAGTCATCAGCTAATTCCTATGTGTTAAAGATTCCAAATTTGAACCTTTAGTAGCAAATTACATATTAATGAACTCCTCTTTGCTTATCCTCGATAAAATGAGAATAGTTAATCGACCAAGTTAGCTCAATGAACGAAGCTATCAAATCTATTTTCCAAGCGAAAAGGGAAAAAGCCAATAAGGTGCGGTGGATAGTGTCAGATGATTATTAGTCAGTCCTTTGGAACAACATTATTCTGAATGGTCTTTATGGTCCTTGTTCCGGGCCTGTTCCCCGGGGTTTCCACGCCCGACACTTCTTCATAGAGAACATCGGCCGGAAGCATAGTATCGGCAAAGGGAGATAAAAGAACCGGGGGACAAATAAAAGATCCTTTGGAAGGAGATATGACCTAAACGAA
>NZ_DLJD01000031.1:82155-241403 GCF_002484085.1 Sphingobacterium sp. UBA7625 | reverse complement strand
GTCAAGGGCTTCTTTCGTTTAGATACTTTTTACAGAGCTTTTTGTTCAACAGGGATATCGGATCCGGGGGAAGTCCGCGGAAACCGGCCCGGAACAGGAGGCCTAGAAACCGGTCGGGGCCGACGGAAACGTTCAACTAAAATCACTTGACTCCTGCAACATTATTATTAGACAATCGTTTGCATTTCGCAAGCTCTTTTTTACTTGGATTTACTATTGTATTATTGTTATGTTAATTTAACAGCATTTCGCAGCTTTCTCATGGGTGGAAATACAGCAATGCGATTTAATATTATAAATGATACACATGAAGATATCTTTTTGGAGTACAAAAGCGCAGGTTAGTTTATTGGTGGGATTGGCTTCTCCGTTTATTTTTCAATCGAATAAGGTCGGTGCGATGACTCACCCGCCTGCTAATTATAAGATGGAACAAACCGCTACTGTTAGTAAGATTATTGCTGTACAGCAAATTAATCCAACAACAGTGGAGATTGTATATGAAAACAACCAACGACTGACATTGGATTTCTATGGAAATCATATTTTCAGAATGTTTCAGGATACACACGGTGGTATTATCCGCGATCCGGAAGCGAAACCTGAGGCAAAGATCCTTGTCGAACAACCGCGAAAAGCGGTGAATGAGCTGGAAGTAAAAGATGAAGGAAGTAGCGCTACAATAACAACCAAGGACATTGTGTTCTCCATAGATAAACAAACCTCTCAATTTAGTATCCTCAATCGTATCACGAATAAAGTTGTAGTCCAGAGCTTAAAGCCTATTGCTTTCGAATCTAAGCAAGTGACCTTAACGTTGAAAGAAAATAAGGATGAGTACTTTTTCGGTGGTGGTGTACAAAATGGACGCTTCTCCCATAAAGGTAGAGCGATCGCCATTGAAAACCAAAATAGCTGGACCGATGGCGGCGTAGCATCTCCTACACCTTATTTTTGGTCAACGAACGGTTATGGCTTTATGTGGTATACGTTCAAAAAAGGGAATTACGCATTTGGGGCAAAGACAAAAGGTACCGTAAAATTATCCCATGACACGGATTATCTGGATGTTTTTTTTATGATCAACGATGGTACGGTACCCTTACTTAACGATTTTTATCAGTTAACCGGTAATCCTATACTTCTGCCAAAATTTGGCTTGTATGAAGGTCACCTCAATGCATATAATAGAGATTTTTGGAAAGAAGATGGAAAGGGAATTCTGTTTGAAGATGGAAAACGCTATAAAGAAAGCCAGAAGGAAAATGGCGGTATAAAAGAGTCATTGAATGGCGAAAAAGGGAATTACCAATTTTCGGCCCGTGCTGTTATAGATCGCTATAAAGCGCATGATATGCCTTTGGGATGGATTCTGCCCAATGACGGCTATGGCGCTGGATATGGTCAGACCGAGACTTTGGACGGAAATATTAATAACCTAAAGGAATTTGGTGATTATGCTCGTAAAAACGGCGTGGAAATTGGCTTATGGACGCAGTCTGACCTGCACCCTAAGGACAGCATCAGTGCATTACTGCAAAGAGATATTGTCAAAGAAGTACGTGATGCAGGTGTCCGGGTCCTAAAGACGGATGTCGCCTGGGTAGGGCCCGGTTATTCCTTCGGCTTAAATGGTGTCGCTGACGTGGGCCATACCATGCCTTATTATGGTAACAATGCACGACCGTTTATTATTTCATTGGATGGATGGGCAGGAACGCAACGCTATGCCGGTATTTGGTCGGGCGATCAGACTGGTGGGGTTTGGGAATATATCCGATTCCATATTCCGACGTATATCGGTTCTGGTCTTTCCGGACAGCCAAATATTACCTCGGACATGGATGGAATCTTTGGTGGAAAAAACTTTAAGGTGAACATTCGGGACTTTCAATGGAAAACTTGGACACCAATGGAATTGAATATGGATGGATGGGGATCCAATGAAAAGTATCCACATGCTTTGGGCGAACCCGCAACTTCCATCAACCGTCTTTACCTGAAGCTGAAATCCCAATTAGTTCCTTATAGCTATAGTATAGCTAAACAGGCTGTCGATGGCCTGCCGATGATTCGTGCGATGTTTTTGGAACAGGCAAATCAGTACACACTTGGAAAGGCGACACAATATCAGTATTTGTATGGACCTAATTTTTTGGTGGCACCGATCTATCAGGAGACACGCGTGGATGAGAAGGGCAATGACATCCGAAACGGTATCTATTTGCCTGATGGAGAATGGATAGATTACTTTACCGGTGACAAATATACCGGTGGACGTATCATCAATAATTTTGATGTACCAATTTGGAAACTACCGGTTTTTGTTAAAAATGGAGCCATTATTCCAGTTACGAATCCAAATAATAATGTACAGGAGATCAAAAAGGATCAGCGTATTTACGAGGTATATCCGTTTGGAAATTCTGAATTCACGGAATATGATGACGACGGAAAAACAGAAGCTTATCGTTATGGAAAAGGCGTAAATACCAAGATTTCTTCCATACAGAAAGACGACAAAGTGCTGTTCACAATAGCGCCGTCAGCGGGGGAATTTGAGGGGTTTGAAAAAGTGAAAGCGACAGAAGTCCGTTTTAATGTAACCGCTGCCCCGAAGAAAGTGACTGCTAAAGTCAATAAAAAAGGAATAAAACTTCAGGAGGCACATTCACTGGCTGAATTTAAGAACCTGGAAAATGCCTACTTCTTCGATGCACAACCTGATCTGAATCAGTTTGCAACAAAGGGATCCGAATTTGAAAAGGTCAAGCTGATCAAAAATCCCATGGTATTAGTACGTATCGGTAAGCAGGATGTGTCAGCAGCAGCGCTAGAAATACAAGTTGATGGGTTCAGATTCACGCCTAATGACGCGCATTTGGCACAGACGGGAGCGCTTAGGCCTCCTAATGCCAATGTAACGGAGAGTAATACCCAAGCCTACAGATTAACACCGACATGGGAGAAGGTCGCCAATGCAGACTATTATGAGATTGCGTTTAATGATCTGATATACTCGACCATTGAAGATAATCAGTTGTTATTTGAGGGGCTGGATGCAGAAACTGAATATAACTTTAAAATCCGATCTGTTAATAAAGCTGGTGCTTCTGATTGGAGTACATTTAGTGCAAAAACAAAAGCTAATCCGTTGGAGTTTGCGATCGAAGGTATTAAAGCGGAGACCTCTGTAGACAATCAAGGAGGCAACGGCATCAATAAACTGTTCAATTACGATGAAGGGGATATGTGGCATACCAAATGGGGGCAAACTGCGGTTCCGTTTGATATTACGCTAGATCTGAGATCCGTCAATCAGCTGGATAAGTTTGAGTACCTTCCTCGGACGGATGGTGGCAACGGCATCATTTTAAAAGGTAAAGTATTTTATAGCAATGATAAGGATACCTGGTCTGAAGCCGGAAGCTTTGAATGGAAACGTGATGGCGAAATGAAGAACTTTAGTTTTGGTCAGCATCCTGTCGCACGCTTTATTAAGATTTCGGTTGCGGAGGCTGTCGGCGGCTTCGGTTCAGGTCGTGAGCTCTATGTCTTTAAGGTGCCTGGATCGACTAGCTATTTACCCGGCGATATCAACAACGATCGCCTGATTGACCATAACGATCTGACTTCTTATATTAATTATACCGGATTAAGAATGGGGGATGGTGATTTTGAAGGCTATGTGAGTAATGGTGATGTCAATAAAAATAAGTTGATTGATGCCTATGATATCTCAAATGTTGCCGTGTCGATCGAGGGGGGAGCCAAACCAACCAGAGCGGAGAAAGTTGCTGGTAAGCTAAAATTGACAGCATCCAGGACGTCCTTAAAATCTGGCGATATCGTTGAAATCACCGTAAGCGGAGAAAACCTTAAAGCAGTGAATGCGCTTAGCTTCGCATTGCCTTATAATCAGGGCGATTTTGAGTTTGTGGGAATAGATCCGCTACACCTGAAGGAAATGAATAACTATACCAATGACCGTCTTCATACAAACGGCAGCAAAGCTTTGTATCCTACTTTTGTGAATTTGGGCAATAAGGAAACGCTGAATGGCTCGGAAGTGCTATTTAAGATCAAATTGAAAGCCAAACGTAATGTTAACTTCAATTTAAAAGCGATAGACGGAATTCTAGTTGATAAAAAACTCAATTCGATCAGTTTTTAAAGTAGATTTTGCAACGACGATAAAAAAGGGGAATGTTAACATTCCCCTTTTTTATGCAATGGTAATCCGATCAGGAATACGAGCATCTGGCTTACGCATACCGCTGGATTTAGCCGGCGGTAAAAGCAATAAAGTGATGCCCTATTTTGATCGTATCTCGCTTATTTGTCGCTCCCAGATGATAGGGCATTAATTTAATATCATGTTAAGATCCATCAGGAGGATCTCCGTATCGGGCGAAGTGGCCATGAGTTTAATTTCCGAAACGTCCCAGATACCAAAGCCATCTCTCGTTTCCAACTCTTGTCCCGCTACGTTGACGCTTCCGCTTAAGACGAAAATATAAACGCCATTTCCAGCTTGCTTAACTTTGTAATTTGTTTCGATACCTTTGTCAAAATTACCCATATGAAACCACGCATCCTGATGTATCCATACTCCTTCGTCGGCACGATCAGGTGAGAGGATCTGTTGAAACTTATTGTGTCTTTGTGATTTGTCCAAGGTGATCTGATCGTATCGGGGTGCTACATTACGTTGGTTCGGGTAGACCCAGATCTGCAGAAATTTAACAATCTGATCGGTATTTTTATTGTACTCACTATGCATGATACCTGTTCCTGCGCTCATCACCTGGATATCTCCCTTTCGGATGATGGCCTGATTGCCCATACTGTCTTCATGCTCCAGATCCCCTTCCAGGGGAATACTGATAATTTCCATATTGTCGTGCGGATGCAATCCGAACCCCCTGCCTTCGGCAACAATATCATCATTCAGTACCCGGAGTACACCGAAATGCATACGGTCGGGATTATGGTAATTGGCAAAACTAAAGGTATGGTTACTCTGCAACCAGCCATGATCCGCATAACCCCGGCTTGTTGCTTTGTGTAGTACACTATGGTTTTCCAGTTGATCGGAGTTGTATTGCAACGCATTGGCATCCAGTGTTTCCAAAGGTTCTATTTCATCGATGTCATTCCTCATGACATCTGCTGACTCAGTACTTGATGCAAATATTCCGGAACCTAAAAGTCCCTTTTTTATAAAGTTTTTTTTATTCATGATCTTACGATTTATGTATTCAAAATTAGCCTGCTGAGGAGTGTTTCTCATTGAACTGGTTTAATAACCGAAAAAAACAAAACATTCCTGGTGAATTCATTTATTTGTCAGGAATCAAATCAGGGAATAAACTATAGATTTCATTTTTCAAAAGTCCACTTCCACCGCCATAATGTTTTATCAAACCAATCGGATGGTCTAAATAAGAAAGATGGTCTATGATCTCGGTTTCTTCCTGTGTTGATAAACCAGAGCTCAGCAGCAGGATGTCGCCAGGGTAACTGGAGAGGTATTTCTTACAAGTGAGGAGATCTTGTTGAATGACCGCTTGCCAGCCATTTGTACCCGTTATGATCCGCTGTAGTGTGTGGAGAATTTCCTCGTTTTTTCCGAACAAAATAATGATTAAATTTTTCATTTAATTGTTTGTTTTCATGATTGTATTTACCACGGCATTACCTTTTAATATCTTTGAAATCGGACATTCATCAGCAATTTGCTGTAAACGTAATACCGTGTTTTCTTCGATTGCCTGCCCGAATGAAATTTCTCGGTCAAAATAGGTCACTACTTGCTCTTTTTCAATTCGTAAATACATATTGGCCGTGACTTGTATTTCATCGATGTGAAGTTCTTTTCTGTCAATATACATCCGTAAGGTTGCTAATGTACAGGAAACGAGGGAAGAGACCAATAGGGTGTATGGGTCAGGCCCGAGATCTTTGCCACCCAATTTTTCAGGTTCATCGGTAATCAATTCACCGTTGCGCCATAGAATGGTCGTTTTATATTTTTGCTGGCCAATATGACCGCTGACAGGATTCTCTAAGATATATTTCATACGATGTATTCCTTTGATTTGATACAACAAAATTAAAGTCCATTTGATTCAATTCCATTGATGTAGTTCAAGAAATATGGAAAAGAAGGACTTATTTGACTACCTGAATTTGACAGCGTATTCGGCATGATAGAACAAGAAATAATTGTTTGAAAAATAAAATGGCAATGTGAGCTCAATCGCCTAAATTTTCTTAATTTTAGATTGTTTTTATATTTTTATGATGAAGAGATTTTTACTTCTTGCATGTATAGCCTGTATCGTTCCGTTTGCGGCTTTTTCACAATCCCATGAACTTCGTGTCGGTGTAACTTCCGGTGTCTCCAATTTTACCGGGTCTGGAAGCATCGCTAAAAGCACTTTAAATGGCTCTGGTCAGCAGGATTATTATACCAATAATCCTTACGGTAAAAAGTATGGAATTAATTTTGGGGGTGCAGTGAACTACCGTTATGTCTTTGCAAATAATTTTCTTTTAGGTGTAGAAGGTGCTTTTGAACGTTTACAGACCAAGGTTGACCTAGAAGGCAACGAATTCGCAAATGGCAGTCGTGGACTGACCAAGCTCAACCAACAATTTTTGAATTTTAATCCCTTCGTCGGCTATCGTGTTTATTTTGAACCGATGACAATGGATATGCAATTCGGTGTTGATGTAGCGAAGACGTTGAGCATCAAGGAAAACGGAAGTATCGAAGATAAGAGTGGCAATAAGACAAGTTTTGAACGGGATAGAGGTAAAGTAATTGATGTCGATATCCGCCCGCGATTGCAGTTTAATGTCAATTACGACCGTTATACGATTTTTGCAGGCTATTCTTGGGGCTTGAAGGATTATCATGATGGAATACTTGGCGCCGATCCCGGGCCGGCACGATTGAATGTGTTTCGCCTGGGACTGCAATATCAGTTTTTAACTCCGATTTATAACAATGACTAAAAGTCGGCTGGAAGCATTTAGTGATGGCGTATTGGCCATCATCATTACCATTATGGTACTCGAACTAAAAGTACCTGAAGGTTACACTTTTGCAAGTTTAAAACCCCTGTTCCCCAAAATCGTCTCCTATGTAGTCAGTTTTGTCTATGTCGGGCTGTATTGGAATAATCACCATCATCTTTTTCAGATTGTTCAGAAAGTCAATGGGAAAGTATTATGGGGAAATTTACACCTTTTATTTTGGCTCTCCTTGATGCCTTTGACAACCAACTGGATTGGTGAATCCCATTTTGAACGTGATCCCATTATTGCCTATGGCGTTGTATTGATCATGTGTTCCGTAGCCTACAATATTGTTGAATATTTTGCGGTCCAGACGGAAGGAGAAGAGTCCGCTTTAAAACGTGCCGTCAAATCGAAGACCAAGGAGAACATTTCTACAGCCTTGTATTTTCTGGGGATCGGTATATCTTTTATAAATCCGTACGTCAGTCTGTTGATGTATGGTACAGTAGCCATCATGTGGTTAATTCCAGATCGTCGCATCGAAACCTTAATGAAAGATCAGTGAGTAGCTAACCCGAGCGATTCGCAAATAAATTGATAGCGTAGTTCGACGGATGTTTTAGGTACTTCTATGACCTCATATCCAAGCCGTTCATAGACACTTTTCATCTGATGGAATGTAGCTTCGGCTTCTTCCCAAGTCTGCTTTCGCTCATGATCGGTTTCATAAATTTCCTGCCATGGCGGAAGGATAAATATTTTTTTATGATAACGGTATTTTTTAGCTTCTTCAAGTAAGGGAGCTGCAACAGTTAACTTTTCCATGTCGATATAGGCGAGTGTATCTGGAATACCTCGGTCAAAAAAGACATACTCTTGGCGTTGGGTGTTTTCTTTGATTTCGAGAAGGTAACGAGCATTGGACGCTGCCAACATTAATGAGGCATAATGTTGCTTATTCTTCCAAGGTAAGCCATCGCCGTTTTTTGCCACCTGTTCTTGAATGATTCGACGTGCTTCTTCGGGCACGGTTCTATAGCCTTCTTTTTTTAGTTTGTTGAGTAAAGTAGTTTTGCCGACTCCGGGTCCCCCGGTTAGGACAATAAAATAATTTGTCTGATCCATATAAAAAAAATGTCATGGTCCTCCAATGCATTGAATATTGGTGCTTATTCGAAGGATGTAAAGATTGAAATGATTAGGTGTATTGCTTGGCGATTTTCTTCTCGGGCTCTACATAAAATAGATAAAGGAAGAAGAGAAAAGTATACTCAAGTGGTTTCATTACCCTATAGGTTAGGTTTGATGCCCCGACCGAGTTGATTCTGGTAGAGATGTTGTATCCGTATCTGTCGTAAAAATAACGTACATAACGATGCAACTTGGGAGATAGGTCGCTTAAGATTTCCTCAAAGGCATTGGCCACCAACAGTTGACGGTTAACGATGATCGTATTTCCATGCCGATTCCCTAAGCGTAAGGGTTTTACAATTGCTGGATCACCTTTTGCTGCCACGGTACAGAGGTAATGTCCCCGATGGTCTAAAATAGGTGGATGCATTTTCTGAGAAAAAGCCCAGGTAGTGGTCTCGGTGAATACTTTGGCCATTGAGTCACTATCCTGGCCAAATAGGATAAGAATAGCAGTCATGACGACAAAGAAAGGAACGAGTAAGATCAGCGCCCATACCGGATAGTCCATCTTGGACGAAAGCTGCCTATTGATCTTGTTCAGTATGGGATTTCGATAGTTTCTGTGGATCGCTGTTGCCTTCTCCTCCTGAATGATCTTCCAGATAAAACCTATGCCAAAACAAAAACAGAAAAGTGGTGTGAAAATAAAGTAAAGGGTTCCTTCATTCCCGACATAGCTACTTAAGGTTGATGTATCGTGATAGCTTACCTGAGTCAGCACAAAGATACTGATTATAGATCCCAACATTAAAATAATAAGGGCAAGGACTAAAGGGATCGGTGGTATTTGCCGGCCCTTTATCCAAACGGCGATTACAGCAACATTGAAAGCAACAAAATAGATAAACAGCGATAAGGCATGTTTCCCACCAAAAGGTAGGTAGCAGGCGCCATCAACGGGATCGACGGCCTCATGATATTGACTCGAATGGGTCAACAGACCAGCTCCAAATAAAGCTATGGATAGTATGTAGCCAATAATAACGGTATATTCAACGGAAGATATCTTTTTATTTTGCTTTTTAACAGCGGAACGAAGTAGATAATTTAATCCCGCAAAAAAAGCAATGATAAGGAATAAAACAAGGTACATGGCAGCGAATAATAGGAGTGGACGAAAGGCGTTAAAATTCTTCGAAGGTATTGGTAAATCCTGCAGGCCCCCACCAATTTTCCAAATGAGCGGGATTGGCGCAAGCCTCAAAGACCCGGTCTATCGCTGCGTGGACGATCCTGGAGCTAAGGATTTCATTGTCAGGTGAATGTGTCGGTGGGATTTGTAACATTGTCTCTCTGTGCTCGGATTTAACCAAATAAACGCTTCCAGAAGTTTTTCTTTTTGCTGATTTCATGTGTATTCTCCGTATCTGTTTCCGCAGGATCTACATGTACTTTTTCAACTTTCACATTGGGTAGAATCTCATTTTCAGGGAGACCATTACGCTGTTCGATGTCTTTGATCTGTTCGAATGCTGTGGTTTGATAAAGCAATGGACCTTCTTTGTCGCAGTTAAAGAGATTAGAATAACTTTTAGACTCATTCAGATCAAAAGGCTGAGGTTCCACAACTTCTGTAGCTTCCAGGAGGCCTAGACCACGCTCTTTGGCAAAATTCAATGCCTTTAAGAAAATCGTGATACGTCCCTCAGAAAATAATTGATCCAATTCCGACCTAATTTCAGGATTATGGTGATAGTCTTCCAATAGGCGAATGACCTGATCGGCTGAAATATATACGCCGGAGCAATAATTTTCAATAAGCTTGTTTTGTATTTTTTTTGTGAGCGAAGCTATTGGAATAAATTCTTCCCATTTTTTATAATAGGAATCTAATAGTTTATTCGTGGAAAAAGATAATGCGCCGCCACGGACATAGAAATAGGTCTCAAAAAAACCTTGAACGACGGCGATAAAGAAACCATGTGTTTTGTCAAAATAATCATTTTGATCTGTTTCCCGACCGGCGTTTATGGTGTCCTGATATTTTGTTTTATAGAAATCATCAATTTGATACTCGGATGCCAGCGTTTCTATTTTTTCAGGATTTGCAATCAATTCAAAGTACCAGGCGTTAATCTGTTCTTCAGAAATAGGATGGTAACTAATATCAAAGCCCATAATCAGCGGTTTTTAATCTGTTGTTCTATAACTGCTAAATTATTAAAATTTAGCGTGTTGGTCAAGTGAAATGCAAAAGATAATATCGGGGTTGGTGCGGTATACGTTTTTTTAGCCTATTAAGGATGCAATAGTGAAGAATTGGATGGTTTGCCGGTTTAACTAATATTAGTTAATTTCGGACAAAATAAAAATTTATATGAAGCACTTACTATTTGTTATTTTCATGTCGGCGAGTCTATTTTTCACCGCCTGCCAAGCTCCAAGCCCAGAAAATTTTTTCGGAAAAGTTGTTTTAAATACCAATCTTATAGCCGATTTTGCTCCTGATCGTTTTGGTAAACACCTCGAACAGGAGACTGTTGAATTTGCCGATATCCCCGCGAGTAAGAACGCAGGTGATGAGGCGCAGAAATCCGTGGACATCAAGATCCAGACAGTAGAGAAAGCATTAAAAGACATCAATGCACTCAATGTTTCGGATGATGATGCAAAAGCATTAAAAGAAAAATCCATCGCCTTATTTGAAAAGGTGTTGCCAGTCTATAAAAATGAGTATACTGCTTATGCTAAACTTTGTGATACAAAGGGATCTGCTGAAGAAAAGCAGGCATTGCTACAAAAAATACAGCAAGATTACATGCCGGGGATTGATAAAACATTTGATGAGGTATATGTTCTAGGAAAAGCGTATGCCGAAAAGCATAATCTTAATGTCAACTGGGGCAACTAAAATGGATCAGGAAGTAAACTTATATAGAAATAGAAGCAAAACTGCTAAGCTTCTAAGCCTGTCAGGCGTGATTTGTATCGTTCTTTTATTGCTCTTTTTGTACTGTATCGGAATATTTGACGGTGAACTAAAAGTGAAACCTGCGGTATTCTCGGGCGGAATATTGCTTATAATGCTAGGCCTCTTGGTGAATAGCTTATTAAGTCTTCGGGACAAGTCTGCGCAGATTTCATTACATAAAAGTCATTTCTCCGGAAAAACTACACCAATGGCAAAAGCTTTCGGTGCCGGTAATTGGGATGACGTCACAGCAATTAACTTACAGAAAGTAGGCGGAGATACGTTAGTGGTTGTCACTTTAGGCAATGCTTCTAATTATAAAGACCGGCTTCCAGCGATGTTATGGAAAATGGCTTATGATGAAGCGTCACAACAGCTAAATATCATGTACTCGGCTTCTGTGATGGCAATCGAACCCAGCGAACTTTACGAACTTTTTATGACGTATTGGCGAAACTCAAAAAAGGGATCCATAATCAGCTAAGGCATAAGAATCAGCTGATTATAAGAGCTGACAAAGTGTAACGGATCGCGAACTTTACAGCATATTGATCTTGCGTTGGATAGTTTCCTGTTCCAGGGAGCTTTTTGCCAATGCCTGTGCACGCTGAAAGTTCGCGATTGCTTTTTGTCGATCTATATCCTTATAGAGCTCTCCCAAGAGTGTATAATAAAAGTGGTTATCCATTAGATTTAGTTTTTTTGCCTCGGTCAGTGCAATTTTTGGACCTTTAGCTTTGTATAAGGCAAAGGTTCTGTTGAGTGCTGCACCCGGCGAATAATTCACCGCCAGCAAACGATCGTAAAGCTGAAGGATTTCGTTCCATTTTTCTACGGTATCTGCTTTTGCACAATGCCACTGTGCAATTTTTGCTTCGATATGGTAGGAGGTCAATTGATCGCCATCTGCCGACAGATTCAAAAAATAAATTCCCTGATTGATTAAGGCTTGGTTCCAAAGTTTCTCATTTTGTTGTTCATACAGAATGAACTCTCCATCGATACTGTGGCGGGCATCGAAGCGTGAGGAGTGAAAACAGATTAACGCGATGAGTGCATTCGTTTTGGGAACATTTGTCTTTTCGTAGGTGGATAACATGAGCGCCAGGCGTAGGGCCTCAATACACAGATCCTTTCTTAGAATCTCATTCTGGGTCTTGGAGTAGTACCCTTCGTTAAACAAAAGGTAAATAATATGCAATACGTTATCCAGCCTTTTCACGATTTCCTTTTCGGAAGGCAATTCAAGCTGGATCTTTTCTGTGCGAAGCTTTTCTTTTGCCCGGAACAACCGTTTGTTGATGGTTTCCTTGTTTGAAAGAAAGGCTTCGGCAATTTCTTCAATCCCAAAACCACAAAGAATCCGCAGTGCAAGACCTATCTGGGCTTCACTGGCAATCGCAGGAGTGCAGATGGCAAACAGCATCTTTAACTGACTATCCTTGATGTTCTCTTGTGTGAAACTAAATTCATCGGTATAATCCACGGCACGCTGATTTTGATGTATTTCCGGAATCACTTTGTCTTCGAAAATTTTATTCCTTCTAAAGTGACTTAAGGTTTTCTGTTTCGCTACAGTATACAGCCAGGCGGTTGGGTTTGCGGGCAAACCTTTCGTTTGCCATGATTCCGTAGCCAGCAAAAAAGTCTCACTGACAATATCTTCGGCAGTTTCGATGTGTTGTAGCCCAAAACGTTTTGAAATTACAGCGACGATCTTGGTGAATTCTTGTTGAAAAAGCTGTTTTAGAAAGTTAGGTTCCATCATACATAATAGGGCAGTTGTATAGCATACAACTGCCCATAAAGTTTTTTTTAAACCAAAAGTGCCCTGATTTCAACGCTGCCGCTAGATTCCAAAATGGGACAACCATGCGCCAATGTCGTCGCTTCTTCAAGGTTTTCTGCGGAGATGACAATAAACCCCCCGAGGCTTTCCCGGATCTCCACAAACGGGCCATCCGTAATAATCCCGCCCGGTTTTAATACTTTTCCACTTTTTTCAAGACGTGAGCCATGGTCAGATAGTTTTCCCTGTGCTTCAATACCACCGATCCAATCCTCCCATTTTTTGTTTATTTTGGCAATTTCTTCTTCGTTCAAAAGAGGCTGTTCACCGCCGGCCTGCCGAAATAATAAGATGAAATCCTTCATGCTTCGCGTTTAATTTGTTAAATAAATTGATTTATCTCGTTTTAGCTTAGTTATGCTGTCTGCACTTTATGTTGGCCCACTTTGTATCCGCCAGCTTCAGTGCGGAAAGAAATATTAAAACGGTTGTATGCATTGATCGTGGTTATAGCCAAAGTCAGGTCGATGAGTTCCTCTTCAGAAAATTCCTGATTTGCAATGGCGTAAACTTCGTCAGGTACATCTCCATTGGTTATTTTCGTTACTGCTTCAGCCCAGACCAACGCGGCGCGTTCACGTGCACTATAAAGTGGTGCTTCACGCCAAGCGTCCAATAAAAATAGACGTTGTGGATTTTCACCTGTGGCAAGCAAATCTTTTGAATGCATATCCAGGCAATAAGCACAGCCATTGATCTGTGATACTCTAAAATAAATCAGATGCAAAAGCTCTTGTTCGATGGTACATTTACCTAGATAAGCTCCCAATCCAAACATAGCCTTCATCGCGTTTTGGCCTTTTGCGAAAAAATTGATTCGTTGTTTCATTTTATTATTGTTTTAAGTGTAACTGTTTTACACTACAATAATGATTGAAGTTAAAGAAATTGGACATAAGGCGCTAAATATTTTTTTATTTGTTTTTAATGAACTGGTTATTAGTTGATTATGCTTTATTTTTTCTGACAAAATTCTAATAATTTTCTATTGGATCTCTAATGGGCATCCTCAGGACGATTGCGGACCTTTGCAGGCAAATTCCATACTTGACTGTAGATCGGAAAGATGCAGCGATGTGAATTGTAAAATCCTTGAGGTGATTGATCAACAATCAACAACAATTGCTATTTTTAGTCAAATTACTCCAATGAAACTGATAACATATACGTTCACTATCCTGAGTTTTGGAATGCTGGCGTCCTGCGGGTCGGGCTCCGATACCAAAAAAGCCCTTGCGGATACGACCTCCAATGCAAGTTTTAAAGCTTACGAAGATAGATTCATCGAGCAGCTCTGGAAAGAAAATCCGGAATGGGCCACACAGGTAGGTTTTCATCGATACGATTCGTTATTGACGATTCCTGATGCTAAAAGCAGGGCATCACGCTTGGAATTTTCAAAACAGCAGCTCGATCAGTTAAAAAGCTTTGATCTGCATGATCTGAATCTCTCGCAACAAACGGACTACCATTTGATCCAGAATTATCTGGAATCCAATGTGTGGTCGATCGAAAAGGAGCGGGCTTACGAATGGAACCCCTCTGCCTATAACGTAAGCGGCACCATCGCCTTTATGCTGGCTGAGAACTATGCTCCACTGCACGACCGCCTACATGCCATTGAACAGCGCATGGCGAAAATTCCAGCCTATTATGAAGCCGCAAAAGGGCAGATCAAGAGTCCAGCTTTGGTATTGACAGATTTGGCCATACAGCAAAATTTGGGCGGATTATCCGTATTTGAAACGGATCTGCGTGATTCTCTAAAAAAATCCAATCTTCCGGCAACTGAAAAAGCAGCTATTCAAACGAAAGCCGACCAAGCTGTAAAAGCAATAAAGGGATTTGTGACCTATTTAAAGGAGACATCCAACCCGTCTCCGCGAAGTTTTAGATTAGGGAAGGAATTATATGATCAAAAGTTTAAATTTGACATTCAGTCAGGATCTACTGCTGCGGAGATCTACGATGCAGCAAGGGCACGTAAGCGTTATTTGCATACCGAAATGCATAAAATCAGTAAGCAGCTATGGCCAAAGTATTTTGGAAAGGCCGTGCAGCCCACAGATAGTTTGGTCCTGATCCGCAAGATGATTGATACCTTGTCTGTTCATCACGTCAAAGCGGCAGATTTTCAGTCTGCTATCGAAGCACAGATTCCAAAACTGGTGGAATTTGTGAAGAAGAAGGATCTCTTATATATTGATGACAGTAAGCCTTTGGTTGTGCGGAAAGAACCTGCTTACATGGCCGGCGTGGCCGGAGCCTCTATCAGTGCTCCCGGTCCCTACGATAAAGGTGGAAATACATACTACAATGTTGGTAGTCTTGCAGGATGGACCAAAGAAGCTTCAGAAAGCTATTTGCGGGAATACAATCACTATATTTTGCAGATTTTGAATATCCACGAAGCTATTCCCGGACATTATACGCAATTGGTGTATGCCAATCAGTCACCGAGCTTAATCAAGAGTGTTTTGGGGAATGGCGCGATGATCGAGGGCTGGGCCGTATATACCGAGCAGATGATGCTGGAAAATGGCTATGGTGACAATGCACCTGAAATGTGGTTGATGTGGTATAAATGGCATCTGCGGACTGTGTGTAATGCAATATTGGATTATAGTGTGCATGTGAAGAATATGAGTGAAAAAGATGCAATGCATTTATTGGTTGATGAAGCGTTTCAACAACAGGCCGAAGCCGCTGGAAAGTGGAAGAGAGTATCCGTTAGCAGTGTGCAGCTGACCTCCTATTTTACGGGATATAAAGAAATCTACGATTTAAGAGAAGCTGTTAAAAAGGAGGAGGGTGCTCAATTTAAGCTGAAAGCCTTCAATGAGAAATTTTTAAGTTTTGGCAATTCACCGGTAAAATATATCCGGGAAATGATGCTTAAGAAGTAGGTTTAACGCAACTTCAGCAACAAGCCACACGATTATCGTGTGGCTTGTTGTTTTATTCCATGCCATTCCGCTGCGTTTGCGAGGTAGTCTTTATCTTATTAGGCTACTTTGGCAAATTTGTTCCGATATTCTATGGGCGTAAGGCCCGTTATTTTCTTGAAGATATCCCGAAAGGCTTTGGTGTCTGTATAACCCACATCATACATTACTTGCGAAACATTTTTCCTTGATGCCTCAAAAAATTTCTTGGCAGCCTCTATCCGCACACGCTGGATATACTCGACCGGTGTATTGTTTGTCGCTTCTTTAAACCTGCGCTCAAAAGTCCTGCGGCCAATGTTTGCAAAATTCGCCAGTTCCTCAACAGTAATTCTTTCCTCATATTTCAGTTCGATGTAATCCTGTGCTTTCTGGATATCCACATCGTCGTGATTTCGCTGTCCACGGAATATTGCAAACTGTGACTGACTGTCCCGACTGATATCCAGCGCAAAATATTTAGCAATCATAACAGCTGTTTCGCGGTCGGAAAACTTTTCGACGAGATACAGAATTAAATTCCAAAGGCTGCTGGCGCCGCCGCTGCTGTATATATTGTCGTTTTCGGTGATAACGGCGCCATCTTCGATTTCTATTTCGGGGTATTTTTCCTTGAACTCGCTGATATAAGCCCAATGAGTCGAGCATTTTTTTCCATTTAAAAGCCCAGTTTCTGCCAGAAGAAAAGCTCCCACGCATAAGCTGGCCAAGCGGGTGCCTTTTAAGTGAAGTTTTCTAAAATAAGGTATGGCTTCGGCATTGTCCCTTATTCCGGTGTCAATATCACCAAAAGTCGGCGGTATGATCAGTAGATCGGTACGATCGACATTTTGCAGTAAGCGATTTGTTTTTATGGTGTACTCGCCGCTATTGGCTGGCACATATTCACTCAGGCCTACATACTCAACATTGAATATCGGTTTTTTTCCAAAAGCCGATAAAAATTCATTGGCCGTATGAAAGGTTCTAAATGCTGGCGTAATACCTTCGATAGTACCGTATTTGGGGACAAAAACTGAGACTTGCATATCTTTTGGGTTTATGTGATAAAGGTACAAATTGTTTTTGTCGTAATCCACCCCTAAAGTTGTCGGTTTTACAATACGCCGGGCTTTAAAATCCTTTGCATCTTTGCTATATCATTATAAACAAATAAAAAGAAATCATGGAAACACAAACAAAAATCAACGTGGAAGCCACAGTAAATGCACCGGTAGAAAAAGTATGGCAACAATGGAACGCACCAGCAGATATTATGCAATGGAATACTGCAGATCCAAGCTGGCATTGTCCGAGCAGTCAAAACGACTTGCGTGTGAATGGCACTTTTAAAAATCGGATGGAAGCAAAGGATGGCAGTTTTGGGTTCGATTTTGAAGGAACTTATGAGAGGGTTGAATTGCATCAGGAAATCGCCTATACCATGTCTGACGGCCGGACAGTAAGCACACTGTTTTCTGAAAGAGATGGAAAGACAATTATCAGCACCACTTTTGATGCGGAGCAGATGAATGATCCTGAATTTCAGCAACAAGGCTGGCAGTCGATCCTTAATAATTTTGTAAAACATGTTAAATCAACGAATTAATCACCTTAAAATAGCAACATCATGAAAAAGAATAAAATTATCTTCTGGATAGCGACGATATTAATTGTTATCTGGGAAGGCGCTATGCCGCTTGGCACATTACTATTTGCACCGCAATATATGAATGCGGGAACCAAACCTTTAGGTTACCCGGACTATTTTGCCTATGCTCTTATTATCTGTAAAGTGCTCGGAGTCATCGCTATTGCCATTCCACAGTTTCCGGCTAAATTAAAAGAATGGGCTTATGCAGGATTGACATTCAGTTTGGTATTTGCCTTTATCAGTCATGCCTGCGTGGATAAAAATATAACCTTTATGTTATTGCCCCTTATCGTACTGGGTATACTGATGTTATCTTATGTCTATCGGTCAAAGATAGCCGGTACAAGTCGTGCCGCACAGCAGCATACCTATACAGGTGCATCAGCGGTATCTTAATATCATGGTGTTCCCATCGGAAAGGATGGGTTGATCAAAAATTTATTAGAAAGAACAAAAAGATCATATTATCTATTTACATTATAAACAATCAAACGAGATGAAAACAAATAGTGTTTCTTTACATCGGGTTATTCAGGCGAGTCCTGAAAAAGTCTTCCGCGCATTCGCGGATCCGGTAGCGCATGCCTCCTGGTTACCCCCTTATGGTTTTGTCTGTACCGTACAGCAGATGGACTTTAAAGTAGGCGGTCAATTCAAGATGACATTTATCAATTTTGGTACGGGCAATGGTCATTCCTTTGGCGGTGAATATTTGGAAATCATACCCAATGAATTTATCAAATATGTTGACCGCTTTGATGATCCCAATTTACCCGGAGAAATGACAACGACAGTTTCGCTGCGTGCAGTCAGCTGTGGTACTGAACTTAAAATAGAACAAACAGGAATTCCTGAAGTTATCCCCGCCGAAATGTGTTACCTGGGATGGCAGGAATCGTTGGAAAAAATGAAAAAACTTGTGGAGCCCGTCATACCGGATGCATAGTTTAATTCAATTTGTTTAGGATATGGAACGGTTAAGAAGCGGGGTTTTTATCACATTTTCGGGGGATTGTAGAAAGGCGCTTACGTTTTATCAGTCATGTTTTGGCGGGAGCCTGGATTTTGACAGGCTAGATAAAAAAATAAAAGGGTATTCAGAGCTGCCTATTGTAAGTGCCTCTCTTATTTCTCCCAGTGTGGTTATCTATGGTTCGGATCTGGTACACGATGATGGTCGAAAAATTGGCAACTATCTTTCGGTGTTTTTGCCTTGTACGAATCTGGCTGACCGTGGCCGGCTTGTCGCTAAGCTGGCGGCAGGGGCTGGTCAACCTGTATTAGGTAACAACGAGACGGATCAATTGGTGGAAGTGACAGATATTTTTGACGTAAAATGGATATTGGGGATCTTGGGATGAAAGTTTATTCCGTTGTAGCCAACAGCTATTATTGTGGCAATTTGGGCAAATGGCAGCAGAAACTGATACCCTAATATAGCAATGATCTGTATCCATTATCATTATTCGCAGAAGTGTATTTTTGTGTATGCTTCAGGCAAAGTTGATAACAGTAATTTAGTGATAATAATGGAATTACAGATACGGAATAGCACCCCGCAGGATATTGATTCGATTTTTAAGTTTTATAAGTTTGCGACAGATTTTCAAAAAGCAAAATCCATGGTTTCTTGGCCTGAATTTGACCGGAAGCTTATTGAGCAGGAACTGAAAGAGCATAGGCAATGGAAAATGGTTGCCGATCGGGATATTGTCTGTGTCTGGGCGACTACATTCGACGACCCTGATATCTGGGAAGAAAGAAATGAAGATCCGGCGGTTTATATTCATCGCATTGCCACAAATCCCGATTTTAGAGGTAAGAACCTCGTTCAGTACATTGTGCATTGGGCGATTGAATATGCCATTGCAAATAATAAGAATTTTGTTCGCCTGGATACGGTGGGGGAAAATAAGGGACTTATTGAACATTATACCAGATGTGGTTTCGAATTTCTGGGATTAAAGAAACTTCGCGATACATCCGGTCTGCCCGCACACTATGATAAGGCCACGGTAAGTCTATTTGAGTTAAAGCTCTAAGCGGCCATTCCAATCTGCCTATATGGTTTTCATACCTCGATGAACTGTATGGGCAATAACTGTTTTTAGTTGATATTTTATTGAAAAATAGGTAGATCTACCTGTTTTCTTGTGAACTTTTGTTATATTGTTGTAACAAATTGTCGTTGCTGTATACTAACGAATTATTAACAGTTAAACTTATTTATGAATTTATCAATAGAAAATCTCAGTAAAACCTATCCTAATGGTGTAAAAGCACTAGACGAAGTAAACTTAGAAATAAAGCCGGGAATGTTTGGTCTCCTCGGACCAAATGGAGCAGGAAAATCATCCTTGATGCGCACTATAGCTACCCTTCAGAAGCCCGATCATGGCCGCATTACTTTTGGTGATATTGATGTCCTTGGAAAGCAAATGGAACTGCGAAAAATTTTGGGTTACTTACCACAGGAATTTGGTGTTTATCCGAACCTTTCGGCGATAGATTTATTACACTATTTCGCGAAACTCAAAGGAATTAAGACAGGTGCTGATCGGCAGGCTATCATCAAGCGTGTACTGGAAGTAACCAACCTCTGGGATGTCCGAAACAAGAGTGTGAGTGGTTATTCGGGGGGAATGAAACAACGCTTCGGCATTGCCCAGTTATTGCTGAACGATCCCAAACTGATTATTGTTGACGAACCTACTGCGGGACTGGATCCGGCTGAAAGGCATCGTTTTTTAAATGTATTGCGGGAGATCGGAACCAATCATACGGTTATTTTTTCGACACATATTGTGGATGATGTCCGCGAATTATGCCATGAACTTGCTATTCTCAATGGGGGTAAAATACTATTGCGCGGCACGCCAAAGGAGACAATAGAACAATTGGAAGGCAAGATCTGGGTACGGATCATTAGCCGCGATCAATTGGATGAGTATACACAGAAGTATAATGTAATTTCTACAAACTATAATCAGGATAATACGCTCAATATCCGGGTTTATAGTGACGTGCAGCCAGATGAATCCTTCGTAAATGCACAAGGGCAACTGGAAGATGTCTATTTTGTTGCACTAAAAACTGACCAGCGCCATGTTTAGTCCAATTTTTAATTTTGAGTTTACACGTTGGTTTAAGAGTGCTGCCGTCTATATTTATATGGCTTTATTCTTTGTCCTGTCGTTGTTCATCATGTTGTCCTCACTAGGGATATTTGATGGCGTCACAGCGACGACATCATCCAATACCATCAGAAATTCGCCTTGGGCTATTAATGAGATGATAAACGGGATGTCTTCCATTATCTATTTCTTAATTCCCTCGATTGTGGGGGCCTGTGTTTATCGGGATTTTCAATATAATGTACATACCATTCTCTTTAGTTATCCGTTTACCAAAACAGATTATCTATTGGGCAAGTTTTTTGGATCGATAGCCGTCGTACTCGTCATCGTACTGGCATCCACCTTAGGTATTGTTGTTGCACAGTTCGTTCCGGGGATTAATCCAGATTTGTTGGGTCCCGTACATATTTTAGCCTACTTCCAGACCTATCTTATTCAGGTTATCCCCAATCTGGTTATTCTTAGCGCTATTATTTTTGTATTGGTCACTTTTACCCGTAATGTATATGTAGGTTTTGTTGCGGTGCTGGTGCTTATTATTGTACAGGTACTTGTCCAGAATCTGACAACAAACGCTGATCATCGTTATCTCGGGGCATTGATAGATCCCTTTGGTGATAGCGCCATTTCTTACTACACGCAATATTGGTCTCCTGAAGAAAAGAACACAAACAATCTTCCTTTTCTGGGAGCAATTATCTATAATCGTCTGATATGGCTTGCTGTAGCCGCATTGTTTATTGGCGGATTTTACCTTTTATTTTCTTTCTCACAGGATTCTATTTCAGTGAAGACAGGCAAGAAAGGAAAACGATTGACAAAAAATAATTTTGACAGTGTTTTTCGGCTCAATCTACCGAAAGTGAACTATGACTTTTCAATCGTCCACTATCTGAAAACGACTTGGACACTTGCGCGGTATGACTATCGATACATTGTTAAAAATTCGGTTTTTTTGATTCTAACCCTGGTCGGCGTATTGTTTATCATCTTGATGGCTAGTACAATCGGTGCGATTTTCGGTACCTCGACTTATCCTGTTACCTGGAAAATGCTGATGATACCGGGAACGACCTTTAAATTCTTTTTGTTGATTCTGACTTTCCTCTTCAGTGGTTTATTGGTTCATCGTGGCAGCATTACACGGATGGGCGGATTATTGGATGCGACACCAGTTCCGAACTGGGCGCTCTTGGGCTCCAAAATAATCGCGATCATCTTAATGCAACTGACCTTGCTTGCAGTGGTGATGCTCACCTGTATGGCATTTCAGGTCTATCATCATTATTATCATTTCGAAATCGGGCAATACATCATGCACTTGATGGTGTATGGTATGTTGGCAAATATCGTATGGCTATTTGTGGCCATCTTTGTACATACGCTCTTCAAAAATTATCTGGCTGGTTTTTTTGTCCTGTTAACCTTATTTATCGGATTGCCATTTTTATCGATGGTAGGCGTGGAGCAGGCGATTTATCAGTTTAACCAAGGGCCGGGGCTTGACTATTCAGATATGGACGGTTTTGGCTATATCTTACCCTTTTTAACTTATCGCGTCTATTGGCTGCTATTTGCGGTGTTCTTTCTTACGATAGCCCTCTTACTTTGGCGTAGAGGTGGATTTTCGGGGATGAGGGAGCGTTGGGAAATATTAAAAACAAACTTAAGCCCGGCGAGTATAACTGTCCTTCTCCTGAGCTTTATTGGCTTTGTGGGGATCGGTGCGGGCATATATTATGAGAACCATATTAAAAATCCTTATTATACAAGTCTTGATCATGAAAAGCAGTCCGTGGAATGGGAAAAGAAGTACAAAAAATATCAATTTCGACCTCAGCCCCGTGTTGTTGACATCAAGTTCAATATGGATATCTATCCTTCCACGCGTAGCTTTAAAGCACAGGCTTCTTATGTGCTCAAGAATAAGACTACGGTTGCCATAGACTCTATTTTTGTCAATTATAATGACTATGACTATACTTTTTCTTTCGATGTGCCTCATAAGCTGATATCGGCCGATGATATTTATAATTTCAATATCTATAAGTTGGCCAAGCCAATGGCACCGGGGGATTCTATCATCTTAAACTTTAGTACAGTTAGTCCGGTTAATACCTGGGTCAATGAAAAGTCTCCCGTTAAAGGCAATGGAACTTTCATTAACAATATGCTATTTCCGAATATCGGTTATTTAGATCAGGGCGAGCTGGTGGATAATGATATCCGTAAAAAATATGGATTACCTTACCGGGATCGTATGGCTTTGGCCACGGATTCCAATGCGCGAAAGAACAATTATATTTCAAATGATGCAGACTGGATTCGGTTTGAGGCAACTGTAAGTACGGATAGAGATCAATTGGCCATTGCTCCGGGGTACTTGACCAAACAGTGGGAGAAAAACGGAAGAAAATATTACCAGTATAAAATGGATTCAGCGATTCTGAATTTCTTTGCTTTTAATTCCGCTCGATATGAAGTGAAAAAGGATCAATGGAATGGTGTTAATTTGGAAATCTATTACCACAAAGGGCATACCTACAATCTTGATCGGATGATGGCTTCGAGCAAGGCTTCCTTGGCCTATTATACCAGCCAATATAGTCCTTATCAACATCGGCAACTTCGAATCGTTGAATTTCCCCGAACAGCCGGAACTTTTGCGCAGTCTTTTGCCAATACCATTCCCTTCTCGGAGGCGATAGGTTTTATTGCGGATGTGGATGAGAAAAAAGACGATGCGGTGGATTATCCATATGCTGTGACCGCGCATGAAATAGCGCATCAGTGGTGGGCACATCAAGTTGTCGGTGCCAATACGCAGGGAGCCACATTGATGTCAGAAAGTATGTCTGAATATTCCTCTTTGAAAGTACTGGAAAAGAGGTATGGAAAAGGACAGATGCGCAAGTTTCTCAAAGACGCACTGGATGGCTACTTAACTGGAAGAAGCGCGGAGAAATTAGGGGAAAAACCGCTCATGTACAATGAGAACCAAATGTATATCCATTATCAAAAAGGCTCATTGGTATTGTACGCGCTGAGTGACTACCTTGGGGAAGATGTATTCAACCAAACAGCAAAAGCTTATTTGGAAAGTACGGCCTTCCAAAATCCACCTTATACAACATCCTTGGAATTTGTGGATTACTTTCGCAGAGCGACACCTGACTCCCTGCGTTATCTGATTAAAGACATGTTTGAGACGATCACCCTGTACAATAATAAAGTGGAGAAGGTGAGTACTAAAAAGTTGAAAAATGGAAAATATCAAGTGGATATTCAATTCGAAGTGGCTAAGTATCGCGTGGATGCCAATGGGAAAAAGAGTTACAATGATCAAGGAAGCAAACCGTTGTTATTTAAAAAATCAGATCGGGTGACATTGAAATCCTTGCCACTGAGGGACTATATTGAGGTTGGTGTTTTTTCAAAAGCGGCGGATAAGAACAATGGCAAACCACAGGAAATTTACCTCAAAAAACATCGTATTGATCAGATCAATAATACGTTGACATTGGTTGTAGATCAAAAACCTACACAGGTCGGTGTGGATCCGTACAACAAACTGATTGATATTGATTCAGATGATAATAGAAAAGATATCTAACGACATTCCGGTTTGTAGTTATCCTGGGCATTTGTTCTAACGAATTGTAAAATGGCTAAAACAGATGGTAAACCTGTGCAGACGGTAATAGGTACTATCCGGCGAAAATAGGTGAAGAGCGGGAATTAAACGCAAAAAAGTCGCTTTCCAATATGGAAAAGCGACTTTTTGTTTGTGCTCCCACCTGGGCTCGAACCAGGGACCAAAAGATTATGAGTCTTCTACTCTAACCGACTGAGCTATAGGAGCAGGTCGTTTGTTTTGTCAATTTTAGCATCGGTTATGCCGTTTTGACGATGCAATTATCGATATTTGTATCGGTATTTCAAAATAATTCGATGGAAAAAATTAAAAATATTGTTCTTGATTATGGAAATGTAATCTTCATGATCGACTTTATGAAGTTGAAAGTTGCTTTTACTCAGTTAGGTATAGAAAATGTTGACGAAGTTTTTGGGCATCATGGTCAAAGTGCACTTTTTGACGATTTTGACAAGGGAAAAATTAGTGCTGAGGAATTCCGGGATGGGATTCGTGCGATTACCAAAAATCCAGCCCTGACCGACGCGCAAATTGATGGCGCATGGAACAGTTTATTGATTGGCGTTCCGGAGGGACATCATGCGTTATTATTGCAATTGAAAGAAGAGTACCGTACTTTTTTGTTGAGCAATAATAATGCTATTCATTATGCGTACTGCATGAATGCTATTTATGAAAAATATGCTGTTGCCGACAACGAAGGATTTTTTGAAAAGACCTATTATTCGCATTTGGTGGGCATGCGTAAACCGGACGCCGAGATTTTCGAATTGGTCATGGCGGAGCAGGAATTAAATCCTGCGGAGACGTTATTTATCGACGATAGCCCGCAGCATTTGGCTACAGCGAAGCAATTAGGCTGGCATACGGCATTGTGTACCAAGGAGAAACCTTTGAGAACGATTTTAGAGGAATTTGGATTAATATAAAATTTATTTTTCTTTTCTTATTCAATGTAAATATCGTACCTTTGTCCCACTTTAAATTTTAAAAGCGACGAAAGGAGGTATATACAACGCATGATTATCGTAAATGTAAAAGAAGGAGAATCTTTAGATAGAGCATTAAAACGTTTCAAGAAGAAATTCGAGAAAACTGGCGTTTTAAGAGAGTTGCGTTCACGTCAAGCTTATGAAAAGAGATCTGTAACTCGTCGCATTCAAGTGAAAAAAGCGATTTACAAACAATCTTTGAATCAAGATGTGGCTAACTAATTGATTCGCTGAGAATTTAAAAATATAAAGGGAAAAGCATTGCTTTTCCCTTTTTTTTGTGCTTTTAAGTTTGTAATTTAAGGATAGTATAGCGAGGGAAATTATGTTGGAAAAGGAGTTTATTCGGTATTTGCAGATTGAAAAAAGATATTCAGAACATACGGTTGTTGCCTATCGGCACGAGTTGGAGATGTTTTGGTCTTTTTTAAATGCTGAGGGACTTGTGTTATCGGATGTTGTTTACCGGGATTTACGGCATTACTTCGCGAAGATGATGGAGTCCGGTAAGAATGCGAGTTCTGTCAATCGAAGCATGTCTTCGTTGCGCACCTATTTTAAATTTCTTCAACGTGAAGACTGCCTGGATAAAAATCCCATGACACTTATTAAGGCCTTAAAGACGGCAAAGAAGCTTCCCGTCGTTGTGGAGAAAGAAAAACTGGTTCGTCTGCTGGATCATCTGGAACAAGAGCAGGATGATTTTGAGTCACGCCGCAATTACATGGTCATGGAACTTCTTTTTGGGACGGGAATTCGTTTGGCCGAACTGTTGAAAATTAAGGAGCAGGATATAGATTTTTTTAACAAAAATATTCTTATATTAGGTAAAAGGAGCAAAGAAAGGCTTGTTCCGATAAATGATCTTTTGGTAAAAGAATTGAAAAACTATTTGCAACAAAAGGCGTCGCAATTTGTTGATACTAATAACAGCTTACTGATTGTTACGAAAGAAGGGAAACCAGCGTATGCCAAGCTAATCTATGATATTGTGCATCGTTATTTAACACTGATTTCCACACAAGGTAAACGGAGCCCTCATATTTTGAGGCATACGTTCGCAACGGCCCTACTGGATAACGGGGCAGATTTAAATGCAATTAAAGAACTGTTGGGACATGCAGGACTTGCGGCAACGCAGGTGTACACGCACAACTCAGCAGAACGATTGAAGTCTATTTATAAACAAGCTCATCCAAAAGCTTAAAAAAAGGAGGAAAAATGAACATTACTGTGCAATCCATTCGATTTAATGCAGATCAAAAGTTAATCGAATTCATTAAAAAGAAGACAGGAAAATTAGAGCAGTTTTTGGATTCAATTATCGGTGGTGAATGCTACCTGCGATTGGAAAATGTCGATGACGAGGCAAATAAGATTTCAGAGATCAAACTGAACATTCCCGGAAGCCAACTTTTCGCAAAAGGGCAGGCGAAGAGTTTTGAGGAGGCGACGGATATCGCTGTAGAATCCTTACGTAGGCAGATTAACAAATATAAAACAAAGACAAAAAATACAGTTATTAGCAATCGCAAAGAAGTACTTTCCGTAGAGGAAGAAGAAGAGGAAGAATACGATTAAAAAATATTACATACTTATAAGGAAGGAGGTCAGTTTAAGCTGACCTCCTTTTTTTATGGGAACCATCGAGTTGTGCCGGCTTTTTTAGATATTCAAGCGCTGCTCGCTTCTTCGGCTTGCTTGTTTTTTTGGCCTGTTCGGGGAGATTCGCAACTTGCCAGCAATACCGGACGGGGAGCTTATTTATATTAAATCAAAATAATTAGCTGTTTTACTTGGATTGATTATAAATAATATTTATTTTTGAGCAGTTTAAAAGAGAAGGTAATAAAAATGTCAAAATTGGTTTGTCCATTAGCGCACGTTGAAGAAGTATTTTCCACTACAGCTGGTACGGTTTATCAATGTAGCCGTAAAAATTGCTTCTGGTTGGAGTATAATAACGAAACGACATCTTTTTCGGTGTCAGACTTTTTGAAATTCAAAAAGCGTATGGATGCCATTGATGTAGAATACATGATCAATGATACCACACGTTCATCTGATTTTGAGATTGTTATGCCTTTTCGGACAGAGAGATGCTTCATTCTTGCCGTAGAGGATGTACTTCAGCTTCGCGAGCTGCTGGATGGCGCTAAGTTTATGATGGAATTAAATTCGGTCATCCGAACCTGTCTACAGGTATCGCCTTTTGCTGTCTTGGCATAAGCACATATTTTATATATAATAACAGAAAAAGCGGTGTGTCTAAACAAGAGATACACCGCTTTTTCTGTTATATGGTTTGCTTATTTAAATTAAAATTAAATAAGTATCCTTTTCTTGTCCTGCTTTATTTATTGAAAATAGACGTTTTTTTGGGTAATGGGGCTATCATTAATTAAATTTATGGGTTATTGAAAGTATCTATGAACGGTATTTGTAATTGTATTGATTCTAAACAAGTTGCGGTTTGCCTGTCTAATTTAGACTGAATTTGTATTGCAGATTATTTATACAGATTTTCCAAATCCGATGTATCTTTGTAATGTAATCGGATGATAAGGTATATCACCTGATATTGTTTTAGAAATTAAACTTAAGGTAAATATGAAAGATTTATTGAAATTAAAATCTTCTTTGAAAGAAGAGATCGAAAATATACTAAATGCACAGATCAAAGTAGAAGCACACTCTTCGGCACTATATCTGGCGATGTCTTCATGGTGTGATGATCAAGGTTTAGAAAACGCTGCTGAGTTTTTTGCAAAGCAGTCTAACGAAGAGCGTGAGCACATGTTGAAACTTTTCAACTACATCAACAATCGTGGTGGACGTGCAATCTCTCCGGAGATCACAGGTATCCCACAAGATTTTGAATCATTCCGTGGTGTATTTGAGCAGACTTTGGAGCAGGAAATGTTTGTAACAGAGCAATTTAATAATATTGCTGATAAATGTGCCAAAGCGAAGGATTATGTAACCTTCAACTTTGTACAATGGTTCCTTGAAGAGCAGGTAGAGGAGGAATTTGTTGCGCGACGTATCCTGGAATTATTTGATGTTATTGGTGAGGATGGTACTGGCCGTTGGGAAATTGACAAACATCTTGTGAAGGTTACCTTTGCCGGTGAGTAACAGATTATAAAAAATTAGTTGAAAGAACGAGTTGTTTTCCTAACAACTCGTTTTTTTTTATACAAAATCACAACTTTTTACGTTAATAGCTTAAGAATTCTTATATTGAATTGTATTATTGCAAAGTCTGTTTGATGAAACTAAGGGGCGGGGATATAATCCGGTTTATACTTTTGTTATCCATTATAAGCTTATTTTTTCTGCCTAAAAGCACTTTTGGTCAGGCGACAAAAAAAGAAGTTTATGGAATTGTTGTAGATACTGCCGGCAGTCCGCTGAAAGGTGTTAGCGTGCATTTGACGAGCTCGCGTGATACCTTATTTACGTCAACTTCAGCTACCGGCTATTTCCGCTTTGGACGGGTTCTGGGCAACGACATTCGCATAAGCTGTAGCCAGATAGGTTTGAGTATTCTCGAAAGAAGTTATCCACTATATAATAGCAGCACAGCCAAATTAGATGTGGGGAAATTGACCATGTTTCCACATGTATCCTTGCTCAAAGAAATCGTTATTCAAAAATACAAACCTATTGTTTATAAGCAAGATACCGTACAGTTTAATCTAGAGGCTTTTCAGTTCGATCGAAGGGCACTTTTAGAGGAGGCGCTCAAAGCCTTGCCCAACGTGCAAGTATCCAGAGACGGATCCGTCTATGCTTTTGGGAAAGCGATATCTTCGGTAAAAGTTGATGGTAAAAAATTCTTTGGTGGCGATGTGCTTACGGCTACACGGAACCTTCCGGCAGATTTCGTGAAGAGTGTGCAGGTCATTGACTTTTATGGCGATGAAGCCACGGCCAAAGGGATCAAAAGCGCAGAGTCCGAGAAAGTACTGAATATTGTTCTTAAGGAAGATAAGAAAAAAATCACCTTTGGGCAGGCGACATTGGGCGGGGGAACCGCAGAGCGCTATTTGGGAAGTATCGGGGTGAATAGATTTGATAATGGAAAGGAATATTCCATGGTGTCTTCGATGAATAACACAAATACCAATCTCTTTTCCTTCGGTTCTCCGAATGGAGGAGAGCGGGAACGGGAGATGGGCGAACTGGCGGATTTTGCTGATCCCACCGATGGTGTTAATAAGATAAGTTCTATTGGGGCAAGTTTTTCCAGTCCGCTTTCCAAAAAGGTGAACGCCAGTGGAAAATATTCTTTTACACAGCGTAATAATAATACGGTAGGAAATTCTTTTTTGCAGTCTATCTATGGCTCTGGAAAAGGAAGTAATACAGCAATCAGTAACTATGAGGATTACAAAATAAAGTCGGTTGACCGGACACACAAGATGGACTGGGACTTTGACATGAAGCTGTCGTCTAAAGATCAATTAAAGATCTCTCCAAAACTGTCCTGGACCAATTCCACAGGCCGAACATTAAAAGATCGGCGGATAAGAAACAATAGATTGAGCAGTACGGGTAAATATGAGGCCGCGAATAGTACCGAGAGCCCTGCAGCAGCCCTTGATCTGTTTTATGTGCGTACTTTTGATAAACCGGGCCGAAAAATACTATATACTTTTCATTCAGACTTTAACTCCTTGGATAAAGATGAAGTATTAAGTGATGATAATACAGCAATAGATAGTAGCCTGACTCCCCCTAAGGTCACAAATACTTACCTAAATCAAATGATCCGATCCAATAACGAAAGTAAAAATATCCAAAGCCGCTTGTCACTTGTTGAGCCTGTGGATCTGGGCGGTGTTTTGGAGATCAATTACGATTTTGATTACACAAGAATTGATGCCAGTCGTTCGACTATCGATAATACACTTCAATCTGAGATAGATTCGTTAAGTTTAAAATACGATTATTCTTTTGCTAATAATAAGGTCGGGATGGTCTACCGTCAGGATATAGGAAAAAATGTTAAGATAAATTTGGGTTTTGCGGTCCAGGCATCGGAATTAACCGGGGCTTTAACAAATGAAAACATACGAACTTCCTATCCGAATGTCAATCTTGTTCCTTCGGCAGGGCTAAAATGGAAGTTTACGAAAGACGAGGATCTTGCCATAGATTATTATGGACGAAATAATCAGCCTAGTTTTTATCAGATACAACCTGTAGTGGATAATACCAATACCCAGAATATTGTTATTGGGAATAAGGATCTGAAATCTGAATTTGCACATAGTATCGTTTCAAAATATCGTAAATCCATGACGCGTAAAGGACAATATCTTGAAGCTAGTCTTGCTTATAACCTTGTCAATGATAAAATTGTGGCAAACCGCACGATCGAGTCTAATTCAACAGTACAAAAAACAACGTACCGCAATACTGAAGGCTATTTTGATCTCAAAAGTTACTATCTTTTTACAGCTTCTTTGTTTTCGGATAACTTACAGATGAGCCTTAACGGGAATGCTGATTACTACAACAATATATCGTATGTCAATGATAAGAAAAGCTTTGGTGGACATTTTTTATTCACACAGGCGATTCAATTTCGCTATGCCTGGAACGATATTTTTGAGGCGGAGCTCAATGGTAATTATTCGCTGAATCGGGCGACATTTGATTGGCCCGTTCGCGATAATATTACGGCGCATTCGGGGATTGTGGGCTTGGGTTCAAAGGCGTATATGGGTAAGCATTTTACCATAGGACTGGAGTTGTCCCAAAAGTTTAATGCGGGGTATTCGAGTTCATGGAGCAATATCAATCCAACGATCATCAATGCCTATATGGAATATACTTTTGGACGTAATAATCTGGGTATGCTGCGGTTTCAGGGATTCGATTTGATGAATCAGAATACGGGAATCTCCCGTGCTGTTGTCGGTAACGATATATTGGATGTTCAAAATAATCGTCTAGCCCGGTATTTTATGCTCTCGCTCAATATTCGGTTACAAAAATATCCAAAGAAATCCTAATAAAATACACAGACGAAGATGTCGGCATTCCGGGATAGGTGATATGGAAGTTAAACGATGCATAGGCCTATCGGATATTGGGAAGAAAAAATAGAGGTCTCTAGAAGAGCACAAAAAAAAATAGAATAAATAAGTATTCACAGATGAAAGCAGTAGTTATAACCCAGCCGGGCGGTCCGGAGGTATTGCATGTTGAGGAGCTTGAACAACCCCAAATGGGTGATTTGGATGTGCTGATAGCAGTCAAGGCGGCAGGGGTGAACAGGCCGGACGTTTTCCAGCGAAAAGGAAATTACCCCGCTCCTGCAGGTGTCGATCCGCGTATTCCGGGACTAGAAGTGGCGGGTGTTATCGTGGAAAAAGGACGTTTGGTCGATAATTGGAACATTGGTGATCCGGTATGCGCATTGGTTGCTGGCGGCGGGTATGCGAATTATGTTGCCGTGTATGAGGGCCATTGTCTTCCTATTCCGCCCAATCTGACTTTTGAAGAAGCTGCAGCACTTCCAGAAACCGTTTTCACAGTGTGGGATAATGTCTTTCGCCGGGGAAAACTGCAGGCTGGGCAGCACTTTTTAGTCCATGGCGGAGCCGGCGGGATTGGAAGTACCGCGATTCAATTGGGAGCCCTATTTGGGGCGGAAGTCTATACGACCATAAGTTCGGAAGAAAAAGGCGATTTTTGCCAATCCCTTGGTGCATCGAAAGTAATCAACTATAAAAGCGAGGACTTCCAGCTGGCATTGGCCGATCTGGGGGTTGATGTGATCTTGGATAGTATTGGCGGTGCTTATTTCGAAAAAAATATAGCTCTTCTGAACCCCGATGGGCATCTGGTTTATATCAATGCCATGCAAGGCGCAAAAGTGGAATTGAACTTGCTGAAATTGATGCAAAAGCGGATTACATTGACTGGAAGTACCCTTAGAGCAAGGGACCGTCAATTTAAAGAACTATTGCGTAATGAGATATGGGCTAAGGTGTGGCCTAAGATTGTTTCCGGAGATTTTAAACCAGTCCTGTATCGTGTTCTTCCATTTGAGGAGGCCCCGGCGGCGCATCGTTTAATGGAAGATTCCGCCTTGCTGGGCAAAGTCGTCTTAACTTTTTGATTTTTGATAGTTGAGGGGTGTTGTGCCCGTGATATTCTTGAAATATTTGTGGAAACTTGAAAAGTTTTGAAATCCGGATTCGAAGCAGATTTGTTTGATTGTCTGCTTGTTTTCCATCAGGAGATTACATGCGGTCTTTACACGCATTTCAATTAGAAACTGAAAAAGTGTTTTCCCGAGCTGTGATTTAAAATAACGACAAAAAGAATTCGGAGTCATACCTGTCAATGAGGCTAGTTCCTGTAGACGGATTTGATCCCGATAATTTTCACCGATGTAATGCATGGCAATGCGCATACGGTCCGCATCCTGGTCCTGTGACTGAATCGTAAAGCTTGTGCTGGTTAATAGGTCATGTTGTTCTTCTGCAGCAATGGTCACAAGAAGCTGGAGCAGGTGAATAAGGCGGGCGGTGCCAACACTATCCAATATAGCATCAATATGCGCTATCGTTTCCGTCCGGCATGAACTGGAAAGTGCAATCCCCCGTTTCGAAATTCGCATCAAGTCTTTGATATTTTTGTTTTCCGGCAGGTTGGTGAATTCATGCCCCCAGAAGTTTTCCTTAAAATGCAGTACCCGTATATCCGCGGCCTGCGGACGATCATCCCGTAGGTAGATCTCATCAAACAACCAATAATGGGGAAGATTGGAGCCTACCAAAGTGATATCTCCGGATTCAAAACGTCGTACACTGTCGCCAATAAATTGTGTGCCAGACCCTTCAGCAAAATAAATCAGTTCGAGCTCTTCGTGATAGTGCCAAATATTGTGATATTGCGGCGTATCGTCTCTTCTGGCATTGAATGAATGGGTGAGGTCGTTGTCTAAATGCAGTAACTGTGCTTTCATGACTATGAAATATATGCATTAAAGTTACTCATTTCTGTTTGGATATGGTAATATAGCTTAATAAATTGATAATATACTTGAATATTGTCTAGGTTTTTTAGGCTTATTTTACATAAAATAACTACTTATAACCATTTGAATATATGACTAACAAAAAGAGTTACACATTTGCCTTGATTTTGGTGACCTCCTTGTTCTTCTTTTGGGGATTTATCCATAACCTTGATCCGATCTTGATTCCACATTTGCGGAATGCTTTTAGTTTATCGCATTTCCAGGCATCTCTGGTTGACTCAGCGGTATTTATCGCCTATTTTGTGATGGCGATTCCAGCGGGGATTATTATGAAGCGTTATGGTTATAAGGCGGGCATTCTGATCGGATTGCTTTTCTTTGCGCTGGGCTGCTTTTTATTTGTTCCGGCAGCGAACACGATCAGTTATGTTTTCTTTTTGGGTGCGCTATTTGTTGTTGCCTGTGGCTTGACGATCTTAGAGACCGCTGCCAATCCCTATGTGGCGATACTGGGTGACCCTTCAACCTCGGCTCAAAGGCTTAATTTTGCGCAGTCATTCAATGGACTTGCAGCCTTTTTGGCACCTATATTCGGCGGGAAATTTATTTTGTCGCACGAACCCAAATCGCAGGAAGAACTTGCGCAAATGGCTGAACAGGCAAAAATGGCTTATATTCAGTCGGAAACTGCTTCCGTAAAAATGCCTTACCTTGTTTTGGGGGTCTTGATCTTATTGATCGCAGCTTTATTTTTCTTTACCAAATTACCGGACATCAAAGATGATGAGGAAGAGGGAAAAGCTGGCTTTTTTCACGCGTTGAAACACAAAAATGTAAGATGGGCTGTTATTGCACAGTTTTTTTATGTTGGTGCGCAGGTCTGTATTTTAAGCTTTCTGGTATTATATGCGACCGAAGTAGCGGGAATATCAGGTAAAGATGGGGCAGACTACGCTGGTTTTGCCGGACTGGCATTTATGTTGGGTCGATTTATCGGTACTTTCTTTATGCGTTTTGTGTCTGCGTCCAAGTTGTTGATCATCTACTCGTTTGTGACGATCGTGTTATCGCTGTTCGTTATTTTTGGAACGGGGGTACAAACATTATATGCCTTGATCGGAATCGCATTTTTTATGTCCATTATGTTCCCGACCATCTTTGCCTTTGGTGTACAAGGCATTGGCGCAGATACTAAATCTGCCTCCAGCTTAATCGTTATGTCTATTGTAGGCGGGGCCTTATTGCCGCCGCTTTTGGGTTTGATATCGGATAAAACAGGCCATTTTCAATACGGTTATTTTGTGCCTTTAGTCTGTTTTATAGTGGTATTAGTCTTTGCCTTTCAAAATAGGAACGTGCGTATTGCCGAAACAGAAAATCTTAAATCACATTAATAAAGAACAATGAAACCATCATGTTTTATTCAAAACGAGCAAAGCGAGCTCATAAATGCCGCTTAAAACATGCTCTCGATGAATAAATCTGATCGCTTCATCACAAAAAACAAATTTATACAGATGAAAAAATATGTCATGGCATTGGATCTTGTGAATGATCCACAATTGATCAAAGAATACGAGGATTATCACCGTGCGGTGTGGCCAGAGATCAAGCAATCGATTTTGGATGCCGGCGTAACGCAAATGGAAATCTACCGTTTTGAGAATAGACTGTTTATGAACATGGAAGTTGGGGCGGATTTTTCATTTGACAAAAAAGCAGCGATGGATGCGGCCAATGAAAAGGTACAGGAGTGGGAGCAACTGATGTGGAAATATCAGGCTGCCATCCCGGGAGCCAAACCAGGTGAGAAATGGGTAATGATGAATAAAATATTTGAATTAGTTTAAATTATGGCCATACAACGCTATTTACAGATCCATCCGATGGATAATGTCCTGGTTGCTTTACAGGACTTGGCCGAAGGAACGACAATTGTTTTCGAAGGCAGCGAGTTCACATTGAAACAAGCCGTCGCGGCCAAACATAAGTTTACCATTCAGCCGATGAAGCGAGATGCCGAAATATTGATGTACGGTGTTTTGGTTGGTAAGCTGAATGATGATTTAAGTGCCGGTGAATTGATTACAACAGAAAATCTACGTCATGCATCCGAAGATTTTAGAATGGGGGACCGCAAAACAGCTTGGACCAAACCGGATATCACTGCATTTAAAGACAAAACATTCAACGGGTTTCACCGCTCGAATGGTACGGTGGGAACCGCAAATTATTGGTTGGTCATTCCATTGGTATTCTGCGAAAACCGGAATGTCCTAACACTTAAAGCGGCTTTCGAAGAAAAATTGGGCTATAAAGTGAAAGCAAATAATTATATCGCCGAAGTAGAAGACTTAATAGATTTGTACAAGTCCGGAGCAGATGTGAACCAGATTCTCGGGCAGGACTTATTGGCCAATCCGGCTTCAAATGAACAAGAGCGTTTGTTTAAAAATGTCGATGGTATCAAGTTTCTGAATCATGAAATGGGCTGTGGTGGTACACGCATGGATTCCGATGCCTTATGTGGTTTGCTGGCCGGTTACATAACCCACCCAAACGTTGCGGGAGCGACAGTATTGAGCTTAGGGTGTCAACATGCGCAAGCTTCTATTCTAAAGGCTGAAATCGAGAAAAGAAATCCGGGATTCGACCGGCCTTTATATATCTTTGAACAGCAAAAAGAGGGTACGGAGAAAGAATTGATGCAAAAGGCGATCAAAGCGACTTTTGCCGGTATGATGCAGGCGGATAAAAATGAGCGCAAGCCAGCCACGTTGGACAAGCTATGTATAGGCTTGGAATGTGGTGGCTCAGATGGGTTCTCAGGCATTTCTGCCAATCCGGCGCTTGGTTTTGTTTCCGATATTCTGGTGACTTTAGGCGGTTCAGTCATTTTAGCTGAATTTCCTGAACTGTGTGGTGTGGAACAGGAGCTTAGTGACCGTTGTGTGGATGAAGCTACTGCGGAGAAATTTATGAGCTTAATGCGGACCTATAACGCTAAGGCGGAAGCAGATGGTTCGGGCTTCTATATGAATCCATCTCCGGGCAATATCCGTGATGGCCTAATTACGGATGCGATTAAATCTGCAGGAGCTGCGAAGAAAGGCGGTACTTCACCGGTAGCGGCCGTGATAGACTATCCCGAACTTGCCAATGGTGCAGGGCTAAACCTACTGTGTACACCGGGTAATGACGTAGAGAGTACCACTGCAGAGGTTGCTGCAGGAGCTAATATTGTCCTATTTACGACAGGTCTGGGCACGCCGACTGGAAACCCGATTACACCTGTGGTAAAACTATCGACCAATACCAAAACTTTTGAAAAAATGCCTGATATCATAGATCTCAATTGTGGTACCATTATCGAAGGTACAGAGAGCATTGAACAGGCTGCGCATCGCATCCTTGATTATGTGATTGAAGTTGCTTCAGGTGAAATTAAACCTAAAGCAGTCTTGTTGGGACAGGATGATTTTATTCCTTGGCGAAGGGGCGTTTCTTTGTAAATAAACAAATTATCAAGCATAATGAAATATCCATGTCAAAAAAGCATACACAGCATACAAAATGGTCTGGATATTCCATATGGCCTTTAAATCATAAATAATTCCATATGAAACTAAAACATGTCATCTGCAGCCTGGCCTTGCTCATAGGATCCATTTCCTATGGTTATAGTCAGCAACATTACCAACCAAGTCCTGAAAACTTAAAAAATAGGGAATGGTTTGAACAATCTCGATTTGGAGTCTTTATCCATTGGGGGGTATATAGCGTGTTGGGGGATGGCGAATGGGTCATGAATAATCAGAACATCAGCCTGGATGAGTATGCATTGCTGCCTAAATTTTTTAATCCCATTTCTTTTGATGCAAAACAATGGGCAAAATTATTTAAACAGGCCGGTGCGAAATATATCACTTTTACAACAAGGCATCACGATGGTTTTGCGATGTGGAATAGTCAAACATCCGATTACAACATCGTGAAAAAGTCACCGTTTAAACGTGATATTGTAAAAGAGCTGGTAGCAGCCTGCCGTGCCGAAGGGATAAAAGTCATGTTTTACTATTCACTACTGGATTGGCATCGGAATGATTATTTTCCAGCTGGTAAAACAGGAGGTGGCATTTCAGGCCGTGACTCCACAAAAGGCGATTGGAATCATTATGTGCAGTTTATGAAGAGCCAGTTGACCGAGCTTCTTACGGAATATGGGCAAATTGATGGAATTTGGTTTGATGGTCATTGGGACAAACCCAAAGAAGATTGGCATTTTAAAGAGATTTATGAATTGATCCATAAGTTGCAGCCACAATGTCTGGTGGGTAACAATCACCATCTGGCTCCTTTTGAAGGCGAGGACTTTCAGATGTTTGAACGTGATTTGCCAGGGGAGAACACCACTGGATTTGGAACAAGTGCACATGATGTCGGCAAATTGCCCAAAGAGGTATGTGGTACGATTGCTGGATCTTGGGGTTTTGAATTGAAAGATAGGACCCGTAAATCGTTCAGAGAGGTCTTGACTTATCTGGTTAAAGCTGCCGGACATGGTTCAAATCTGTTACTGAATGTGGGACCGATGCCGAATGGCGAAATTCAGGACTATCAACAAGATCGCTTAAAAGATCTTGGAAGATGGTTGGCTGTCTATGGCGAGACCATTTACGGAACGGAAGCAGGAGGAATAGCGCCTACGGATGATTATGCATTGACGCGAAAAGGAAATCAGGTATTCCTGCATGTCCTTAAACCTGAGAAAAAAGAATTAGTTATTGCCAAGCTTCCTTATCAGGTTAAGAAAGTGAAGACATTTATCGGAAATAAGGATATTAAATTTAGTAATAAAGATCATAGTTTACGATTGGATTTGCCCGCATCAAACGATGAGGCGGATCTAGTTTTAACACTAACAATTAAATAACAATGGGAAAATTAGAACAAAAAGTAGCTGTTATTACAGGCGGTGGTAGTGGAATTGGCCGCGCTATCAGTGTGCAATTTGCTAAGGAAGGAGCGAAAGTCCATATTTTGGATTTAAATGAGGAGGGTGGGCATGCTGTAGTGGAAGAAATTTTGGCTCTAGGAGGACAGGCTGTGTTCAATCGTTGTAACGTAACCGATCAACAAGAAATTGGCACGATAGCGCAAAATATCGGGAAAATTGATATTTTAGTAAATAATGCTGGCATTGCCCACGTTGGCAATTTAGAAAACTGTAAATCCGAAGACTTTGAACGCATTTTTAATGTGAATGTGAAGGGCGCATACAATGCATTATATGCAATTGTACCAATCATGAAGGCACAGGGGGCAGGGGCTATCCTAAATCTGGCTTCAATTGCGGCATGGGTTGGGATTACAGATCGTTTTGCCTATTCCATGAGTAAAGGTGCGATCTATGCGATGTCCATGTCTGTCGCACGTGATTATATGGCTTTTGGCATCCGGTGCAACAGTATCTCGCCAGCCCGTGTGCATACCCCTTTTGTGGATGGATTTATTGCGAAGAACTATCCCGGTAAAGAAGAGGAAATGTTTGAAAAGTTGTCCGCAAGCCAACCAATCGGCCGTATGGCACAGCCGGAAGAAATTGCTAAATTGGCACTTTTTCTTTGTAGTGATGATGCGGGTTTTATTACCGGCAATGATTATCCTATTGATGGTGGTTTTATTAAATTGAATAATTAAATATTAGATACTAGACAAATCTCAAATCTATAAAACTATGAAATTAATACGTTTTGGAGCCTTCGGCAAAGAGAAAATCGGAGTTCAGATTGACGGTGTAAATTACGATGTAAGTGCATTTGGTGGTGATTACAACGAGCAGTTCTTTGCAGAAGACGGCTTGGCTCGTTTGGAAGAATTCGTCAAGGCAAACGCAGGTAAGCTTATTGAAATACCTCAGGAAGAACGTATCGGAGCACCTTTTGCCCGTCCTTCCAAAATTGTCTGCATCGGATTGAACTATATGGATCATGCAAAGGAAACCAATGCTCCAATCCCTGCTGAGCCTATTATTTTTATGAAATCCACGACTTCTTTAATCGGGCCATACGACAACGTGATGATTCCTAAAGATTCTGTAAAGACAGACTGGGAAGTGGAGTTCTGTATTGTGATCGGTAAAAAAGCTTCTTATGTGGAAGAGCATGAAGCACTGGATTATGTAGCGGGTTATGTCCTGCACAATGATGTCTCTGAGCGCGAGTATCAATTGGAACGTGGTGGCACCTGGGATAAAGGAAAAGGTTGTGATACCTTCGCACCGATGGGCCCATTTATGGCCACCAAAGAAGAGATCAAGGATATCAATAATGTGCGCATCTGGTTGAAAGTAAACGGGAAGACCTATCAAGATGGAAATACCAAAGATTTAATTTTTTCGATCGCACATGTTGTATCCTACGTTTCCAAATTTATGACACTATTGCCGGGTGACGTGATTTCAACGGGAACCCCAGCTGGTGTAGGCCTTGGTTTCAATCCTCCAATTTATTTAAAAGCAGGTGATGTGATCGAATTGGGAGCAGATGGCCTCGGCGAGTCGCGTCAGACAGTGGTTGCTTATTCCAAAAATTAATTTAGCTAACATTTTAGGTTTTATTATGCGTATAGATACCCATCAGCATTTTTGGCAATACGATCCCGTTAGAGACAGTTGGATTACCGACGAAATGCAGGTCATCCAACGGGATTTTACGCCCTTGGATATGCAGTTTGTTTTGGAGCGAAATGGATTCGCAGGTAGTGTGGCCGTTCAGGCCGATCAGTCTGACGCGGAGACAAACTACCTGGTGCAGCTATCCAAAAGTTACCCTTTTATCAAAGGTGTTGTCGGTTGGATCGACCTTCAGGCCGAAGACATCGAGCAACAGCTGATCAGCTATAAAGAATTGCCAGTAATCAAGGGTTTCCGTCATGTCGTTGAGGGGGAGTTGGATCCAGATTTTTTAATTCGGCCCGCTGTATTGAACGGGTTGAAAGCGCTGGCCGCTTTTGGTTACACCTACGATTTATTGATTCGTCCACGTCATTACGCGGCTACATTGCAATGTGTACAGCAGAATCCAAACCTGCAGTTTGTGCTGGATCATATCGCCAAACCGCCCATTAAATCAAAAGAGTTTAATGACTGGGCCGCGTTTATCGATAAGCTTGCTGCCTTTCCAAATGTCGTATGTAAAGTGTCCGGACTGGCAACGGAAGCAGATTGGTCAGGATGGAAATTGGATGATTTTACACAATATATCGAACATATTTTTCAACGTTTTGGAAAGGACCGCATTATGTATGGTTCAGACTGGCCGGTATGTCTCCTAGCAGCTTCCTATGAAGAAAGTATCGCAATTGTGGAGGATAAACTGGGCAGCTTTACAGCATCGGAAAAAAAGGCGTTTTGGGCTGAGAATGCTATACGTGTATATAATTTATAAGAAAGAAATCAGTATGCATGAAAGGGAAAGAATGCATACTGATTTTTTAAGACAGCCAAATAGCGGGAATAAATAACGCGAGGTTGTCGACATAGGTTTTAATCAATAACCAGTGAAACGAGTTTATGGATGCGGACAGGTTGGAGGCATCAATGAAACACACAATTCAATAAAATTATTATGGATCTTCATTTAAAAGATAAAGTTGTTATTGTTACGGGGGGCGCGAAAGGGATCGGACGTGCTGTCGTGCATGCTTTGGCTAGGGAGCAGGCTATTCCTGTCATTGTTGGACGTAAGCAGGCCGACAACGAGAAAGTCAGGGAAGAGGTGAAACAGTTTGGGATTGATGCTTTGTGTATCGAAGCTGAATTGTCCAAACCTGAAGATTGTGAAAAAGCAGTACAAAAGACACTGGAGGTCTATGGTCGAATCGATGGTTTAGTGAATAATGCGGGACAAAATGATGGGGTAGGATTAGCTTCAGGCGATTACGAAAAATTTGTCGCCTCACTCCATAAAAACCTGATTCATTATTATTTAATGGCGCATCACGCCCTCGACGCCCTGAAAGCATCTAAAGGTAGTATCGTCAATATTTCTTCCAAAACAGGAGAAACCGGACAGGGCAATACTTCGGCTTATGCCGCTTCCAATGGTGGGCGAAATGCACTGACACGTGAATGGGCGGTAGAACTGTTGCCTTATTCCATCCGGGTAAATGCGATTGTTGTTGCGGAATGCGCAACGCCACAATACGATACCTGGATTCAGACGCTACCAAATCCGGAGGAAATATTGAAAAAAATTACCGATCGTATTCCATTGGAAAATCGCATGACAACCGCAGAAGAAATTGCGGATACAACCGTATTCTTACTATCTGAAAAGTCAAGCCATACAACAGGACAATTGATCCACGTTGATGGCGGTTATGTGCATCTAGACCGTTCCATTATTGCGGAACACTAACCAGGCGAAAATTGAAAAAAGCCTATCTGTGATAAAAAAATAAGGCCTTGCCCTTCAAGCCGGAAGAACTACTCTTCCGGCTTTTTGTTTTTGATGTCCATTAACTAAGCCATAGCTGAAACGCATAAAACACGTAAATAGTGCTGTTTTCGCTGTTAATATGTTGATAATTTATAGGTTAACAAAAAAGATACAATTTTTTGTTTGTTTATTTAATCGATTAAGCTTATACTTGTATAACTGATAATTATAAACTTAAAACAAGCTGCGGGATTCTTTCATTTTTTTTACCTTTCTAGTTTAAACGATTAAGCAAAAAAATAAAATTAATTCCACATAACTGATTATATAAACAAGTTCCAGAAAGCGATTAAATGGATGAGCAATCGTTCATATTGAATATTTCAATTTTAGGACGCAATTAGATGTAATTTTTAAAAAGAAAATTTTCATCTGGCTGATAGGGAAAATCGAATTCATTTAATCCGTTGAAAATAGACATCCAAAACTAATTAATTACAGCATATGAAAAGATTCATGTTTTTATGGTGTATAGTCATGTTCGGTTATACATCTTTTGCTCAAAATCCAGCTGGACTGACTAATCTATCCAAACTATCGAATGCTAAAACCAGGTCTATCAGTCCTGAAAATTTTAGCGGTGGAAAAGGTAAAGGTGGAATGGCTGTCCCAAATGAAAAGGAGGGGGCGCGGAACCAGGCAAATGCTTCCCGAGCCGCCCGTGAATTGGGCGTAGGCTGGAAAGTTAATCCGTATGTTCATATCGGTGCCGGTGAGACCTTTACACTGGCCGAAATAGACGGATCGGGAATCATTCAGCACATCTGGATGACACCTACGGGAAACTGGAGTCAATCCATTATCAGGTTTTATTGGGACGGGGAGACCGAGCCTTCAATTGAAGCTCCGGTAGGTGCCTTTTTCGGCATGGGCTGGAATAAATATGCGCCTTTAAATTCACTGGCCATGACCGTCAACCCGGGGAGTGCATTTAATTCCTATTGGCAAATGCCCTTTCGGAAAAAATGTAAAATAACTATGGAGAATGTGAGCATTCATCCTATGGTGCTCTATTATCAAGTCAATTATGCTGAGACTGAGGTTGCAAATGATGAAGCCTATTTTCATGCGCAATACCGGAGATCCCATCCCACCGAAGGTTCTTTACATACCATTCTTGATGGTGTAAAGGGTAAGGGACATTATGTGGGAACCTATTTGGCCGTAGGAGTTAACAATACTGGTTGGTGGGGTGAAGGTGAGGTCAAGTTCTTTCTCGATGGCGATAAAGAGTTTGCAACGATTGTGACGACAGGGCTGGAAGATTATTTCTGTGGATCGTACAATTTTGAAAATAAAGAAACCCGACGCTATCAGGAATTTACTACCCCATATGCGGGACTACATCAGGTCATTCGGCCGGATGGTATATATGATTCTCAGCAACGATTTGGCATGTATAGATGGCATATTCTAGATCCTGTGCGTTTTGACGGCGACCTAAAGGTGACGGTTCAAGATCTGGGCTGGCGTTCCGAAGACCGATATCTACCGCAGAAATCCGATATCATTTCAGTCGCTTACTGGTATCAGACTGAACCTCACGGGAAATTTAAACCGCTTCCGGGAAAGAATGGGATAGAAATCAACTAAAGTTTAGGATCATGAAAATAAAACTATTCAACGCTATGATCATATTTTCAGTTATGTTCTCCGCCTGTCAGGGAAACAATAAGGAGCCGGGGCATACACAAAAAGGCAAATCTAATTTTGCTGACGACCTCACTTTTCTTCAAAAATGGGATAAGGAGCTGATTGTTCTCTCAGCTTCAGATACTGATGCGCAACTCATTGTTTCTCCCAAATATCAAGGTAAGGTATTCACTTCTACAGCCGGGGGGGCGGAGGGAAGGAGCTTTGGCTGGATCAACTACAAAGCATTCGATAAAGCTCTTGATCCACACATGAATGCCTATGGTGGTGAAGATCGACTATGGCTGGGTCCGGAGGGAGGTCCTTTTTCGTTGTTCTTTGCGCCCAATAAGGAGATGGTATTTGACAACTGGCATACTCCGGCAGCAATTGACAACGAAAGCTGGTCCCTGATTTCGTCCTCCACGAAAAGTGTGCGACTCGCCAAGGATATGGAACTGCAAAACTATGCCGGGACGCAATTCAAAATAAACGTCAATCGTCAAGTCGAGATATTGGAACGTAAAGAAATTGAGCAAATGCTTTCCGTTGCATTGGGGGATCAGGTGAAATCTGTTGGCTTCAAAACCACTAATAGCTTGCGCAATACAGGAGATTTTAGCTGGGATAAAAAGACCGGAGCACCCTGCATATGGAGTTTGGATATGTTTACACCTAGCCCTGAAACAGTGATTTTAATCCCCTATAAAGAGGATGCTACTGGGAAAGTGGCCACAACAGACTACTTTGGTGAGATTCAGTCCGACCGTATTGCCATGGAAAAAGGCATATTATACTTTAAAGCCGATGGTTTGTCCAGGGGCAAACTGGGGATACCGCCACATCGTGCGAAGCCCATCGCGGGGAGTTACGCCGCCGATGAAGGTGTGCTTACCATCACATTTTTTGATGTAGCCAATGGCGCCACCTATCTCAACCAGGAATGGACGACAAAAAAAGACCCTTTCCTAGGTGATGCAATGAATGCCTATAATGACGGTCCATTGGCAGATGGTACGCAAATGGGGCCTTTTTATGAAATCGAAAGTGTCTCTCCTGCGGCTTTTATTCCGCCCAATGAACAGATTGTGCACAGTCATAGCGTCTTTCATTTTACAGGCGATAAAACACAATTGAATACGATAGCTGAGAAGGTATTGGGAACGTCCTTAGCACGTGTTTCAACAATTTTTGGTCAACCTAAAAAGTAATAAATATGAAAACATATCCTAAAATTGGTATTCGCCCGATCATAGATGGCCGGTTGGGGGGCATCCGAGAGTCGTTGGAAGAGACAACAATGAATATGGCCAAGGCTGTCGTTGCTCTATTTCAAACCGAACTGCGGTATCCTGACGGAACGCCGGTGGCCTGTGTGATCGCAGATAGCTGTATCGGCGGGGTGCAAGAAGCGGCACATTGTGCCGAGAAGTTTGAACGCGAAAATGTAGGTGTATCACTTTCTGTGACACCATGCTGGTGTTATGGTTCTGAAACAATGGATATGAACCCCCTGCTGCCCAAAGCTATTTGGGGCTTTAACGGTACCGAAAGACCGGGAGCAGTATACCTGGCGGCAACCTTGGCCGCCCATAACCAGAAGGGGCTACCGGCCTTTGGGATCTATGGCAAGGACGTACAGGATATGGGAGACCAGCATATACCCGAAGACGTACGTGAAAAACTGCTCGCGTTTGCGCGAGCAGGATTAGCTGTGGCTATCATGCGGGGTAAGTCCTACTTGGCTATCGGTTCTGTTTCGATGGGAATAGCCGGATCTATTGTAGACGCAGATTTTTTTCAGAGTTATCTGGGTATGCGTAATGAATATGTGGACTCCTCAGAAATCCTGCGCCGGATACAACAAAATATCTTCGATCCGGAGGAATATAAACTGGCGTTGAATTGGACACGTGAACATTGTCAGGAAGGTGAAGATTTTAATCGGGAAAAGAACATCAAAAACCGTCAGGAGAAAGATCAGGATTGGGAGTTCGTTGTCAAGATGACGATGATTATGCGTGATCTGATGATCGGCAATCCAAGGCTTGTCGATCAGGGATTTGGCGAGGAAGCACAAGGTCATCATGCCCTTTTGGCGGGATTTCAGGGACAACGGCAGTGGACAGATTTCTTACCGGATGGTGATTTCTCGGAGGCCCTATTGAATTCGTCTTTCGATTGGAATGGTATACGGGCGCCGTATCTCGTCGCTACAGAAAATGATGCCTTGAACGGAGTGTCCATGCTATTTAATTATTTATTGACCAATACGGCACAGATTTTTGCTGATGTTCGTACCTATTGGAGTCCGGAAGCCGTAGCGCGCGTGTCGGGCTGGAAGCCAGAAGGAAGGGCTGCCGATGGTTTCTTGCATCTGATCAATTCAGGGTCGGCAACCCTTGACGGCACGGGTAAGCAGCGTATTGGTGACAAACCCGTGATGAAACCCCATTGGGAGATTTCGGATCAGGAAGTTGATGCCTGCCTCAAGGCCACGACATTNNCTCAATCTTGTGAAAGGACTTGGACCGGTATTGCAGATTGCCGAGGGATGGACCATAGCATTGCCCGAAGAAGTGCATCGTACGCTCGATGAACGTACCGATAAAATCTGGCCGACAACCTGGTTTGTACCTCGCTTGACCAATGATGCTAATTTTTCCACGGTGTATGCCGTTATGGCCAATTGGGGTTCCAATCACGGCGCCATCAGTTATGGACATATCGGTGCCGATCTGATTACATTGGCGGCCATGTTACGGATTCCGGTCAATATGCATAATATCGCTCAAGACGATATTTTTCGACCATCGGCATGGGGAGCTTTTGGAATGGACAGGGAAGGAAGCGATTATAGTGCATGCCGGGTATATGGGCCATTGTATAAATAAGATTTAAACATCAATAAAATTGTTATCACCATGAACAATGTAGACCCTGGAAAAAAGAAAAGATCCCTCTTTGTCAATGAGCAGGGCGTGAATTATCTTGTGCCGTTCATTTTTATTTGTAGCCTGTTTCTCTTATGGGGATTTGCCCACGGTTTTTTAGATGTTTTAGATAAGCATTTTCAGGATCTTTTACATGTCAGTAAAGCACAATCAGGCTTTGTACAATTTTCTCTTTATATTGGTTATTTGGCCATGGCGCTGCCTGCAGGATTATTCATTAAACGCTATGGGTATCAAAGAGGTATTATCCTTGGCCTAGCTATTTTTGCTATAGGTGCTTTTATGTTTTATCCTGCTGCGGCCTTGGGCGCTTTTATTCCTTTCCTGATCGCTTTGTTTGTGTTGGCCTGTGGACTTACTTTTTTAGAAACTGCTGCTAATCCCTATTCTACTGTATTGGGAGATAAGGCTGGAGCTGCCCGACGAATTAATATTTCTCAATCTTTCAACGGACTCGGGTGGATATTAGGACCACTTATTGGAGGGCTTTTCGTTTTTGGGATGGAGTCAACGGGCGAACATGATAAGTTTGATTCTTTAGTGACTCCCTATATGATGATTGGTAGTATCGTGGTGGTGGTGCTGCTCATTTTTATGGTCATCAAGTTGCCCGAAGTCAAAGAAGACCCTGATACAGATGGGGAAGAAAATCCACCATTGCGAAAGCTATTGCAATATCCAGCTTTTATATTGGCTGTTGCAGCGCAATTCTTATATGTCGCTGCACAGACAGGCACGAACTCGTTTTTTATCAATTATGTCATCGACGCAGTTCATGATCTACAAACACCTATTGGTCATATTATGGGACATTTGGGCTATTTTGGTGAATTTTTTATGCCCAAAAATAACGAACAGGCGGCTTCGATTCTACTCGCTTTCGGTGGGATGGGGGCATTCTGGATTGGCCGTCTTACGGGCTCCTATTTCATGCGATTTATTAGCCCGCGAAAGCTCTTGATGTGGTACGCGATAGCGAATAGTGTGTTGGTTACGGTTGTCATTGCTGATATCGGATGGCTTTCGGTTTTCAGCCTGTTTACGACATATTTTTTTATGTCCATCATGTTTCCGACCATCTTTGCGCTAGGAATTCAAGATCTAGGTACATTGACAAAGAAGGCTTCTTCTTTCTTGGTGATGGCTGTTGCAGGGGGAGCCTTCTGTCCACCCATTATGGGATTGATTTCTGATCATTCTAAGATGGCTGTTGGTTTTTTTATACCATTACTATGTTATTTGTTTATTGCGTTTTACGGGTTTTGGATCAAGCGTAAACTTAAAACAGAACGTATCACTGTGGGCGCGTCCCATTAATAAGGAGAACAGGAATATGAGTAAGAATAAATATGTTATTGGAGTGGATTTTGGGACGGATTCTGTCAGGGCTATGCTGATGGATACAGTCACTGGAAAGATACTTTCTTCATCGGTTTGTTTATATGAACGGTGGCATAAAGGTTTGTACTGTGATGCCGGCAGCAGTCAATTTCGTCAACATCCATCGGATTATATAGAAGGGTTGACCTCAGCGGTTAAAAGCTGTCTACAGACGGTGGATCCGGAAGTTAGACAAAGCATCGGCGCCTTATCTATGGCAATGACGGGATCGACACCCGTAGCTGTTGATGAACAGGGGACGGCCCTGGCTCTTCTTGATACTTTTAAGGAGAATCCCAATGCAATGTTTGTGCTTTGGAAGGATCATACAGCTATCCATGAAGCGGCGGAAATCAATGTGGTCGGAAAAAAAGATCACCGAGGTTACTTGCGATATGTCGGTGGAATCTATTCTTCGGAGTGGTACTGGGCAAAATTATTACATGTACTTCGTGTTGATCCAGCCGTTAGGGAAGCTTGTTATACCTGGGTAGAACACAGTGACTGGATGCCTTTTTTGTTGGTAGGTGGCAATGATGCAAATCAGATGAAGCGGAATGTATGTGCGGCAGGACATAAAGCACTTTGGTCACCCGCTTTTGGCGGCTTACCCGATACGGAGTTTTTTAATGAGATCGATCCGATGTTGGGTACCTATGCCGAACGATTTGGGGATAGCGTATATACGGCTACTGAATCCGCGGGATACCTTTGCGCAGCATGGGCTGAGCGACTGGGGCTTTCTACCGATGTACAGATCGGTATTGGGTCCATCGATGCACATGTAGGGGCTGTAGGTGGAGAAATAAAGCCTTATTATATCAGCAAAGTCATCGGCACATCGACCTGCGATATGATGGTCGTGCCCAAAGCGGAGATGAAAGATGTCTTTGTGGAGGGAATCTGTGGTCAGGTAGAAGATTCCATCATCCCTGGTATGGTGGGACTTGAAGCTGGGCAGTCAGCTTTTGGAGATGTATTTTCCTGGTTTAAAGATTTGTTGCTATGGCCGGCAAAATTAAATACTTCTGCTGATTTCAGTGCAGTCTATGAACATCTGGAAGATGAGCTGCTGAAGGAACTCAATCGTTCGGCAGCACAATTACCACTTTATATTGACGCCCCTTTTGCCTTGGATTGGTTTAATGGCCGGAGAACGCCAGATGCTGCACCGAGGTTGAAAGGTCTGATCGGGGGGCTCTCCTTAGGCACAACAGCACCTGCTATTTTTAGCGCTTTGGTCGAGGCTACTTGTTTCGGTTCGCGGGCGATTATGGAACGTATCGAAAGTGAAGGGATAAGAGTGGAAGGGATCAATGCAATCGGCGGAATAGCCAGTAAATCTCCCTTCGCCATGCAGATGATGGCTGATATCTTAAATCGCCCGATACATATCGCTGCTACAGAACAGGTCTGTGCGTTGGGCGCTTGTATGTTTGCCGCGGTCGTTAGTAACAGTTACGACACGATCGAAGAAGCGGCAGCCCGTATGGGAAAGGGAGATAAGGAAATTGTACAGCCTAGGTCTGAATATAAGGCGCATTTTGATCATCGGTATGCACAGTATTTACGGTATGGCGCTGTGCAAAATGATCGTGACAACAAAGTGTTGACTTAATGTCTTTTAGCATGGAAACAATAGCGCAAAAACAGGTCCGCACGGGTGGGCTGCAGGGTGTTCTGGATCATGATACATTTAATCTGGTCTATACGACTTATCAAGGGACTTTGTATAAAAAGTTTATGTTTCTGCTCAATTTTCAAGAGACAGCAGAGGATATTCTTCAGGATGTTTTTTTGAAGACCTGGCAGTTGCGGGATACGATCAAAACAGAAAAATCATTGAAGAGCTATCTGTTTCAGATCGGTCGGAATTTAATTATGGATCACTACCGTAGGCAAAAACGGGAGCATGGTTTTACCCTCATCTATCGTGATTTTGTGAATGCGGTGGATCAAATAGATGTGGAATGTATATTCCATGAAGACAAATTTTCTAAATTAGAAGGAATTATCAATAAATTACCCCCGCGAAGAAGGCAGGTATTTGAACTGTGCAAATTGGAGCGAAGAACTTATGAAGAAGTAAGCGAACTATTGCATATTTCACCATCCACGATAAGTGATCATATCGTGAAAGCAATGCAGTTTATTAAAGTGCATTGGAATTAGCCTGTTAATGATGATCACAGCATTTAGTTTAAAAAAATAATATGAGCAAGAAGATCTCACTGAAGGATATCGCAGAGGCGGTAGGTGTTTCTACGGCATTGGTGTCTTATGTATTGAATGATAAAGACGAACAGACAAGGGTAAATAAGGACACGGCAAAGCGTATACGGGAGATGGCAAAAGAAATGAACTATCAACCCAACCAGATTGCGAAAAGTTTGAAAAGCGGTAAGTCGCAGGCAATCGGGTTATTGGTTGCGGATATTTCCAATCCTTTTTTCGGGAATCTCGCTCGGGCGATTGAGGATGAAGCCAAAAAATATGGTTATAGCGTACTTTTTGGAAGTTCCGATGAGAACCTGGAAAACTCGCAACGGTTGATTGATACCTTTGTTAATCGACAGATTGATGGGTTTATAATTGCTCCGGCCGAAGGGACAGCGTCGCAATTGGAGTATCTGAAAACAGCGAATATTCCTTTTGTGCTTATCGACCGTTACTTTAAGGATTTGGAAACTAGTTACGTGGTGGTCGATAATTTTAATGCGACTTATCAAGCAACACAGGCATTGCTGAACCAGGGGCATACCAAAGTTGCCTATGTTTGTTATAAAAACCAGTTGCAACATACGGAGGATCGGTATCGGGGGTATCTACAGGCGCTGGTAGATCAGGGAAAATCCGAAGACAGTAGTCTGGTGTGCGAAGTGGAATTTAATAACACGACTTATTTTCGGGAAAAATTTATCGAGCTATTGCAACCAGATCATGGGGTAGAGGCGATTCTATTTTCAACAAATACCTTATCTATTATGGGCCTAAAGATTATCAATGAACTGCATATTACCATTCCGGATGATTTAGCGGTCTTTTGTTTTGACGAGAGTGAATCCTATGACCTATTTTATTGTCCGATAAGTTATGTGAAGCAGCCCTTGTCCATGATCGGAAAGGAAGCCGTAAGGGTATTGCTCGAACAATTACAAGGGAAACCGTCCAGTGAACAACAAGTCATGTTGGACGTCGAAATCGTTGAACGCAAGTCTTGCCAGAAAAAAAAATGAAAAAGCTATTGATTCTCTTATTCCTATTTGTAACGGGCCTCTTATACGGCCAGGGAACTTCGAGGTCATGGCAACAGCTGATGGCACCGGATACCTTGGGAACATGGGTGCAACCTGTGCAGGGGAAACCCGCAATGCCAGTTTGGGGACATACAAATGGTATAAGGATAGGACTGGACCCCTTGCCCGGACCAAGAGGACTGATCCGGATTTATACACCATATCTGGATTACGCTTTTCCAGAAGTCATGAATTTTATTGCTTTTGAACCTATCCCTAAGGGAGAGGAAACACGTGGGTTTTCTGAACTTGAAATGAGCAGCATCCATCCCGGAAAACGTGGAAAGCATTTTTGGAGTGCAGATCATGCGACAGCTTTTTTGCCCCTGGATGGAGCATATCCCGCACGGGGGATCGTGGAGCAGATTGATGGTGACGAGACGCTGACTGTGTATATTTTTGCTGAATCCTTTGACAATGGGGCCAATGTATATGTGCGGCTTCGTTTTTTTGCCGCCAGACCCTATGAATTTGAGTTGGCGACCTATACTTACCCCGGCTCTCAAGACTTGGATTATTTTATCACTACTGCGACAATGGGCAACAAAGCCCGGCTAAGGACCCTGTTCTTTCGAGGCGGCAGGGAATCCTCGCTTGAACTTTGGCCCGATTACAACGATATCCATTTTACGCCGCATGCCCATTTTTCACAAAAGCGCATGCTGCGGGATAAAAATGGACGTGTCTATTTTATTGCAGCTCCAGATGAAATAGACTACCGCAAAACTAGCTATACTGCAGCGACTCATCAACATTGGAAGTATCGAGGTAAAAGGGCAACCCAATATTGGATAAAAAAGAATCCCAGTGAACAGCTCAGCGGACTGCTGAATGGAAGATTCACGTATTGGGCGAGTAAAGAAGCTATACCCGGAGGTATCGCCATTGAAAATTTTGAATTGAAAGAACCATTTAAGCCGGGAGATTCCTTCGTTTTTGGAATTACACCGCTTTCGCCCGAAGCATTTATCGAGCATATCAAACAGTAACCAACGAAACGATAAATCCTCCTATAGAATAGGTTGATTAAAGAAAAAAAATAATTTCCGAGCAGAGGATTTCGCGTGATCGAACGTATTTAGTTTATAGTTGCTATCGCATTACGCATATTTAGCTTAAACGATTAAATTTTTGTGCCGTAGTATAAACTGATTAATAACACCTAATATTAATGATTATGAAATGCTACCTAAATTTAGTGAACAGGCTCTGTATAGCCTTTCTGTTCTGTACATTTTTCTTGCAGGCAAAAGCGATACAATCTCCGGCCTTGTTACAACAAAAGATCATTCGGGGCGAGGTTAGGGAAAGTGGTACGAATACAGTACTAGCGGGTGTCAATGTGAGGGTAAAAGGAAAAACAGGTGGGACTATCACCAATGCAAATGGGCTATACGAAATCCGTGTAGACTCCAAAGAAAGTATACTTGTTTTCTCTTATACTGGAAAGAAGACCGAGGAGCGTCCGGTGGGAGGGAATGATCGGATTGATGTGGACCTTACGGATGAGACCAATATGATTGCAGAGGTGTATGTTGGTTATATGACACAGCGAAAAGCAGATCTGACAGGTTCCGTTGCGATCGCAAATGCAAGTGATATTGCCAAGAACCCATCGGCAAATGCAATGAAATCCCTGCAGGGAAAATTAGCCGGTGTGCACATCACCACCAATGGCGGAAATCCGGCGGAAGGAGTCAACGTACAGATCAGGGGTTTGTCATCACTTTCCGGAGGGGTGAAGCCGCTCATTGTGTTGGATGGTATGCCCACCGAGAATCTTAATCTCCGTGATATCAATGCTGCAGATATCGAATCTATTCAGGTATTGAAGGATGCAGCTTCTGCAAGTATTTATGGTGCCCGGGCTTCTGGTGGGGTCATCCTCGTCCAGACAAAAAAGGGTAAAATCGGACAGACAAAAGTCGATTACAATGGAAGTGTTGGTATAAGCAACATTGTGCGCAAACCTACATTGATGAATGCAGAACAATACGGCAGGGCAACCTTTAGGGCTTACGCCTACGATGAAGCAGTTTACGGGGTGCCGATGACGTTGCCCAAAACCTATGATTTTACCTGGCACAGGGATGCCGAGGGGCGTGCGGTGCTGGATGCTGTCAAACCAGCAGAGTATCTCAATGCCGAAAAAACGGTGAAAAGTGCCGACACGGACTGGCTTGATGAAATACTCCGGCTCGCCCTGATGACAAACCATCAGGTAGCCGTTTCCAGTGGTACAGAAAAATCAAGAAGCATGTTTTCATTGGGATACTTTGAAAATCAGGGAACACAGATACATACCTTTTTTAGACAGTTTTCACTGCGTGCCAATAATGAGATCAATTTAATAAATAATCGTCTAAAAGTGGGGGAGAATTTCGCGATTTCCTACCTGCGCTACCGCGATGCCAACGAGATGCGTTGGGCACTGATCAATCCGCCGGCTGTTCCCGTACATGATATTTATGGTGGCTGGGCCGGCGCCGCGGGCTTTGACGACTTCACAAATCCTGTGCGTGTACTTACCGACAACAAAGATAATGTCAATAATTATGTGAAGATGATCGGTAATGTCTTTGTCGATCTCAATATCTGGAAAGGAATTTCCGCCCGTTCCCAATTTGGTGTAGACTATGGAAATGCCTATCGAAGGACTGTGGAGAAGAAATGGTCTGAAACAGGTGGGCGGAATAGTGATGACGAAAACTATGTAGGGAATACACAATCTCATCCGCTGAGTTATGTTTGGACAAATACACTTTCCTATACCTTACAGAATGACAGGCACAGTCTAGATGCGGTACTGGGCACGGAATATACACGTTTTGTCGAAGAAGGTTTTTCGGCACGACGGGAAGGAATATACCTGGAGGATCGCGACTTTGCACATATCGGCGTAACTAATGGGACAAAGTATTCACTTGGAAGTACGGCGGATGAATACGTTTACCTTTCGTATTTCGCAAAAGCCAATTACGTGTATAACCAAAAATACCTGTTTTCGGCAACTTTGCGCCGGGATGGATCCTCACTTTTTGGGGCGAATAATAAATTTGCCATGTTTCCGGCTTTTTCAGCTGGCTGGCGGATAAGCAATGAGCCCTTTATGAAAGACTATACATTTATATCTGACCTAAAGCTACGGGCAGGATGGGGAGCCAATGGAAGTGTACAGGGACTGCCACGGGGGTATACCTCTACACCATTTACAACGGATTATTTTAGTACATCTTATCCGATCGAAGGAAATGAGACGGGGCCACTGTATTCGGGGTATCGACGGACCTGGCTGGGCAACCCCAATCTGAAATGGGAGACAACAACACAAACAGACGTGGCCCTGGATTTTAGCCTATTTGACAGTAGGCTTTCCGGTTCCTTTGGCTACTATTTTAAGAAAACAAAGGATATCCTGGTTCAGACGCCATACATTGCGGCTATGGGCGAGGGGGGCGAACCCTGGATCAATGGCGCAAGTATGAATAACCGTGGGATCGAAGTGGATATCAGCTATCACAACAATCCACAAAACGCATGCCGGTATTCCATCTCGGCAAATCTAGGCACTTATAAGACCAAAATTGTTAGCCTGCCCAAAGATGTCATCAATAAATACCCTGGCAACGGAGTCAATGACCTTGTGTTGGGAAGGACGCCAAATATCTTGTACGGCATGGTCGCAGATGGTATTTTTAACACACAGGAGGAAGTCGACAATCATGCGGAGCAACCCGGCAAAGCGATCGGCCGGATTCGTTACAAAGACATTGACGGCAACGGAAAGATCGAGGAGTTTTATGACCGTGCCTATATCGGTGTCAAAGATCCCAAGTTTTTCGGTGGGGTAACCTTCGATTTGAGTTACCGCAATTTTGACCTCAATATCTTCTTCCAGGGGGTATTTGGCAATAAAGTAAACAACCTATGGAAATTGGAGTCTGATCTGTGGAACATCAATGTACCGGCACACAAGAACCACCCTACACGGATTTTGGATGGCTGGTATTTTGATCATACAGACTCTGATATTCCGGCGATCTCCAATTCGACTTTAAATGCCGAGCAGCGCCCCTCAAGTTATACTGTCGAAGACGGTTCCTATTTAAAATTACGGAATATCGAGCTTGGCTATACGCTTCCGCAGGCGATTTCCAAAAAAATAGCAATGAATAATTTAAGGTTTTATTTTTCCGGGCGTAATCTGTTGACATTCAAAAAAAGCTGGGGCAGGGACCGATATACCAGTTTTGATCCTGAAATGCCTGATTATGGCTACCTGACCCCGATGATTTTAACCTTTGGTATCAACGTAACCTTTTAAACTTTCATACTATGAAAACGTATAAAATAAAGATATGCCTTGCGCTTTTGCTATTATCCGGCGTAAGTTGTTCTGATTCCCTTGATATTGCTCCTAAACAGGTGCTGGATGAGTCTTTTTTGGTCAAGCCGGAGGATATGGACGGATTTGTGACCGCTGCTTATGCGCGAATGACCGATATTCCATCCTTTGATTCTCCTTTTGCACCCTGGTGGTCGGGTTCGATGCGGGCTGATGATTCCTATAAAGGCGGCGGTGGAACATGGGATGGTGATGGTTGGCATAATATGGAGATTTTTGTCGGTGTCAATCCCAATGGATGGCCGTTGGATTATCCCTGGTATGTATCTTACCAGATTATCCAACGCTGTAATACCGCGATACAAAAATTGGAGCAGATTAAGGAGGAAGACTTTCCGCAAAAGAATGCCCGTCTCGGAGAGGTGAAATTTATACGGACATTCACCTTTTTTAGGCTAAAACAATTCTGGAAATATATACCCTATATTGATGAAAAAGTAGTTGGTACCAGTGCAGATTTTGAAGCGGTACCCAATAGAGAGCAGGACCAGCCCAATGACCAGTATCTATGGAATAGAATATTGGCTGATTTTAAAGAAGCCGAACAATTATTGCCTGCTACCCAGCAGGAAAAGGGACGTGTTGATAAAAATGCGGCAACAGCGATGGTTGCCCGAACACTGTTATTTATGGCTTATGAACAGAATGATAAACATACTGTCGTCAATATCAATAAAGAAAGACTAAGTGAAGCATTGACTTATCTGAACAAATTGACCGATCAAGAAGGTGGAAAGGTCGGTCTACAGAATGATTTCGCGGAAAATTTTGATATAAATTTTGATAATAAGACAAAAGAATCCATTTGGGAGATTCAATATTCGATTGATGATGGAAGTTCCACCGGTGGCAAGATCAATCGGAGTGAGGGACTAAATCACCCTTTTCAATGGGGTGGTTTCCAATGTTGCGGATTTCATCAGATCAGCTATACGATGGCCAATGCATTTAAAACGGGGACAAATGGGCTTCCTCTATTCGATACATATAATAATGGGAGTTATGCGGACGGGGATGCGGTGTTTTTTGGCGGTAACAGTTTTGATCCAAGATTTAGCCATACTGTAGCTGCTCCGGGGCAGCCCTGGAAATACAATCCAAATCTTCTTTTCGAAACAAAAGGAATCCGAAACGGTGCTGAATACGGCTACCTGAAATCCATTAAGGAGCTGCCACAACCAGATTGTAAATGTTTGCTATACGATGGTTGGCAATTTAACTCGATGAACAAGAAAATGATCCGCTACGATGAAGTATTGCTCTGGAAAGCTGAAGTGCTTATTCAGTTGGACCGTTGGAATGAATCGTTGCCCTTGATTAACAAGATTCGCGAACGCGCTGCAAAAAGTACTGCACGGTTGGTGAAAAAGGATGGCTCGCCGGTGCTCAACTACAAAATTGCAACGTATCAACCCAGTGTCAATTGCACTTGGGATAAAGCTTTTGCCTGGAAAGCATTGCAATGGGAAAACCGTCTTGAGCTGGCAGCAGAGGGCCGTCGTTTTTTTGATCTGCAACGCTGGGGGATATTGGAGCAAACAATGAATGCATACTTTTCGGTCGAAAAGAATAGGTTTAAATGGATGGGAGCAGCACGTTTTACGGCTGGGCGTGATGAATATTTTCCGATCCCGCAGCCCCAGATTAACTGGGCAAAAGGAAATTACACACAAAATCCGGGCTATTAATCCATGATGATAACGATTTTAAAAAGTGATGATAAAGATATTGATCAAGAATAGGCTGTTCCTTCGTCGTCTTCTACGGATGCTGCTGATCGTATGTGGTCCATACGCTGTGTGCTGGGCGAATACAGATCCAGGGAAAATAAGTTCGTTGATTAAAGCCATTGAGGTGGATCGTATCGGGGGACAACTGCCCGAGATGAGCTATGAAAAAATTGGACGTCAGGTTGTTAAAGTCAAGGTTTCGTTAAACCTGCCCCAAGATATGAACTGTGCTGATTGGCAGATCAGGATTTTGCCGGCATTTCAGCCCAACTTCCATTGGGCGCCACATTTGACACCTTCGGATGATCATATTATTGCCCAGCACGTCTTTAGGGCTCCGATGATGATGCTTGCTCATCAGCGCAAGCAACTTGTTATTATCCCTGATGTTGACCTACTGAATCGTACCTTGGCCAGGGATTGGTATATGGATATGGATGCGGAAAGAAATCAGTTAACACTGGGACGTTCACTGGCACAAGTCGCGGAACATGTCCTGTTCAAGCGGAAATCAGGAAATACCTACGCCAGCGGAAAGTTTGAATTTGCGTTTTATGTGCTATCGTTTGACGACCGGGAGGTCGCGGATAATCCTTTTCGAAGACCATTGGCATTTTACTGGAAAAAGTGGGGTGAGGGGCTTTTTGATCAGGGCGAACCGATCTCCGGGGATTTGGAAACCTACGTTAGGCATAGCTATCACTGGGCATTTCAATCCTGGGTCAAGCAGGTGTGGCAGTCTTTTGAAATTAACGGGAAAAAAGTGGGGGCGCCAACTTTTATAGTCAATACCACACAAAGCCCCAACTATCCGGGAAAGACCACCGAACGGGAATTTCGTTCGATATGGAATCAGGCCTGGTTTAGCTCTTTACGGTCTGCCAGTGGCCTGTATCGTTTTGCAAAGCGAACGGGAAATCAGGACCTTTTGGATAAAGCGAATCTGACCAAAGAGCTGGCCTTATCCTATCCCAAAAAGAAGGGGTTTTTCTATGGCCTGATCGGAACAGAAATGGAGGATACTACGGACGGAGATGGTACTAAAAAATCCCTACGCAGCAAAGGCTGGGCGCATTATTATTGGGGGAATTCAAACCGAAATCCCTATACCTGGGATGCCCGTAAATCGCCCTTTCATATCCTTGATATGAGTTGGACAGCGCTGCTGATGTTGCGCTGGTACAACGAGCTCGAAAAAGACCCCCGTTTGCTCGCCTATGCCGAAGATTATGGGAAGTCACTGCTCGAAGTTCAATCAGCGAATGGATTTTTTCCGGGCTGGTTGGATGTAGAAACATTAAAACCGCTCGCTCATCTAAACGAATCTCCAGAGAGTGCACTGTCCGTTACCTTTTTATTGATGCTATACCGCATAACGCAAAAGGAGGAATATAAGCTTGCAGCCCTAAAGGCAATGCAGGCGATTATGCGGGAGATAATCCCGGATGGGCGTTGGGAAGACTTCGAGACCTATTGGTCTTGTTCACGTATCGGATCCGAAGATTGGGTAGGGAAAAAGGTGTCGCGCAACGACATGTACAAGCAGAACAATTTTTCCATGTTTTGGACTGCGGAAGCCTTATTGGAATGTTATCAAGTCACAAAATCAAAAGAGTACCTCAAAACAGGACAGCGCACGCTGGATGAGCTGTTGATGACACAGGCCGCCTGGCAACCCCATTTTATCCCAATAAAAGCATTGGGCGGATTTGGGGTGATGAACGCAGACGGGGAGTGGAATGATGCCCGGCAGAGTTTGTTTGCTGAATTGATTATTCGTTATGGAAAGGAATTGAAGCAAAAAGAGTATTTCCAGCGGGGACTAGCTGCGCTACGGGCTTCCTTTGTCATGATGTACTGCCCTGAAAATCCCGATACCAAAGCGCAATGGGAAGAGGCTTGGCCATTTTTTGGAAAGGAAGATTATGGCTTTATGATGGAAAACTATGGTCATGGTGGGGAGACAAATGCAAAAGGTCTGGGCATAGGAGAGTTTACGATCTACGATTGGGGCAATGGCGCTGCAGCAGAAGCCTATAACCGGATATTGGACCACTACGGGAGGGATTTCATAGCGGGGAAGAAGCTGTAGAATCTCTGATATTAAGGCAGTTAAACAAAAAAAGCCTGTTCATATGAACAGGCTTTTTTTGTGGTGCCACCTGGGTTCGAACCAGGGACACAAGGATTTTCAGTCCTTTGCTCTACCAGCTGAGCTATGGCACCAGTTGACCTTTTATTTAAATCTGTGATCATCAGATTGAAGCGTGGTGCCACCTGGGTTCGAACCAGGGACACAAGGATTTTCAGTCCTTTGCTCTACCAGCTGAGCTATGGCACCGCTTTTTTGCTATGGGTTTGTTCCCCTATTGCGATGCAAATATAGTGTGATAATTTGAATTCTAAAATTTTTATGTGGATTATTTTTCCTCTTTTTTCGAAAGTGTTGATTTTGATCGAGATAAAATTACAAGAAACTAACATAGAGGAAAAGGAATAAGCTGTATCTTTGCATTTCAATAAATAGCGATGAGTAAAAGAGGAAGAGTTTTAGTTGCAATGAGTGGAGGGGTCGATAGCTCCGTTGCTTCTGTCATGCTCCACGAACAAGGATATGAGGTCATAGGTATTACGATGAAGACTTGGGATTATGCGTCCGCGGGTGGTTCATCTAAGGAGACGGGATGTTGTAGCCTCGACAGTATCAATGACGCTCGTACATTAGCCGTAAACTATGGTTTCCCTCATTATATATTAGATATACGCGATGAGTTTGGAGACTTTGTAATTGATAATTTTGTAGAGGAATATATTGCTGGGCGTACACCCAATCCTTGTGTTCTTTGTAATACCCACATTAAATGGGAAGCTTTGATGAAACGTGCCGATAAACTGGATTGTGAATTTATCGCTACGGGCCACTATGCCAATATCCGTATGCACGATAATGGCCGTTATGTGATATCAAAGGGTAAGGATGAAAATAAGGATCAATCCTACGTCCTATGGGGAGTATCGCAGGAAAACCTAGCACGTACACAGTTCCCATTGGGATCCTTCACGAAAAAAGAAATCCGTCAGATGGCCCTGGATATGGGACAGAAAGAGCTCGCCAATAAATCAGAAAGCTACGAAATCTGCTTTGTGCCGGATAACGATTACCGTGCTTTTCTGAGACATAAAGTGCCTACATTGGATCAACAGATCGGTCCGGGTAATTTCATCCTTTCAGACGGAACAGTTGTCGGTAAACATATTGGATACCCGTATTTTACCATCGGTCAACGTAAAGGTTTGGGCATTGCTTTGGGTAAACCCATGTTTGTGATCGAAATTCTTCCTGAAAGTAATACAGTGGTATTGGGAGAGGAGCATGAACTTGAAAAGTCACATGCTTACGTTCGTAATGTAAACTTCGTGAAATATGCGGGTCTCGACCAACCGATGGAAGCTATTTCAAAAGTACGTTATAAAGATTCAGGTGCTTTGTCGACTATCTCGCAAGAGGGCGATAAAGTGCGGATAGATTTCGTGCATAATGTAAAAGGTATCGCGCCCGGACAGTCGGCCGTATTCTACGAAGGAAACGACCTCTTAGGGGGTGGTTTCTTGATGAAATAATAAGATCTGATAAGAAATTAGGCCTAAAAATTCTAATCCCTATACTGTAGATGCAGTATAGGGATTTTTATTTGTGCGCTCCAATCTCTGGTAGACAACAGAGCTAAGTTATTTTCATAAAGGACTATTTCATAGATATCTGCAACGCGTAATTGAAGCAGCTCATCTTATTTATGTCTGGAATATGGATAAGTGGCCGAGTTTTATCCATAAACGATTTTTTGCACTTTAAACTCAGGGAAGATGTTAACGAGTGTGGGGATTTTCTATATTTACTTGTGCAGTAGAAAATAAAATTGTATTTTTCGTTGAGATCATTGTTTTTTGGACATATATCCGTTGGATGTAAGGAAATGACTTATTAAATCCATGAAGCCAATTTTAAGAAATCTATATTTACTCGCAATCTTAATGATTTTCAGTCCTACAATTAGCGTTTTTGGACAGCAGAATACGATATTGGATTCGGTCATTCGTGTTTTAGAGGCAAAATCAATTTATAAAAACCGCGTGAATTGGAATCGTATAAAGATAACTACTTCCGAAACGCTAGACCGCACTGTGCTGGACCCTGTCGAACAGGCTCTTCCAGCAATTCGAAGATTGTATACTGAATTAGGTGATAAGCATGGGATATTTATGACTAAAACAAAATCAGTCAGATCTTCTCGAAATGATGAGCACTCAACTTCGGACTCTATTTTATATCAATATGCTTTTAATGAAAATTATGCATTCCGAACCGCTGTTATTGATCATAAATATGGGTATTTTGCACTTCCTTCCTCACAACTCACAGTCGAGGAATCTAAGGATAGTTTAATTGCAGTAACACGTGTGTCACAAATGGTGCAGCAGCTACAGGATTCACTATGTTCGCTGAGTAATTATGATCTAAAAGGCCTCATCGTTGATTTAAGATTATGCATGGGAGGAAATCTCTGGATAGACTTGGGCGCTTTAATACCTTTGCTAGGCGATGGGAATCTTTTTAGCATAACAAGTAATGGTTCTAAGGAAGAACAAGTAAGACTAGTTAATGGCAGTATTTATATTAACAACACAAAACAGGTAAGTACATCGCTGGACAGCTGTTCCTTTAAAGGGGAAAAGATTGTTGTGATTACGGGGCCGATAACAGGTAGCGCCGGAGAACAGACAGCAGTTGCCTTGAGAAAGATTAAAGATGCAAAATTTATAGGTGAACCTACCGCTGGCTATCTTACAATGACAGATCTTCATCGTCTTTCGGACGGAGTTTCCTTTACGTATTCTGCAGGCTATGTCAAGGATAATAATAACCAAGTTTATAAGGACAAATTTGTTCCCGATATTCATATTTTAGGCGGAGATAATTTTCCATCATTGAAAGATGATGAAAAGATAAAAGCCGCGATTAAATGGATGGAGGGTCAATATTTACCTCATAGCGTCAACTGATAAATTCCAGCACTTATTTTTAGTTTGAATATTACTAATAATTTTAGTAATTTTAAATTATGAATCCGTCAGAATATTTTAAGGGCAGGGGGGCACAGATCAATCCCAATAACAAATTTTTTTCCAATCAGTATGTGCAGGAGCACATTGAGGGGTTGGACGAAGAATTTCTTGGGGCCGAAAAAACACAGTTTATTCCGACGCATCCAAAGTCCATTATCTCCAAATCCAATAGTCCGGACCTGCGCTTTGAAAGGTCTATAAATCCTTATCAGGGCTGCGAGCATGGTTGTATTTACTGCTATGCCCGCAATTCGCATGAATACTGGGGCTTTAGTGCGGGACTGGATTTTGAACGCAAAATCCTGGTCAAGCATAATGCGGCGCAGCTCCTGGAACATGAGTTTCGCAAGTCGAGCTATCAGCCTGATTTGATTATGTTATCCGGCAATACGGATTGCTACCAACCTATTGAGAGAAAATTGGGGATCACACGTTCGCTTTTAGAATTGATGCTTAAATACAGAAATCCCGTTTCCATTATCAGCAAGAATGTATTGATGCGAAGAGATTTTGATCTCTTGCGCGAACTTGCAGCACTGAATCTGGTATCCGTTGCAGTGACCATTAATTCGCTACGTGAAGAGGTACGGCAGAAGATGGAACCCAGGACCGCTACAGCGTCAGCGCGGTTAAAACTAATCGAGGGATTGACGGGGATAGGTGTACCCGTAATGCTGATGATGGCACCCATCGTTCCGGGAATCAATAGCGATGAGATTTCAGATTTGATCCGTTCGGGAGCAGACGCAGGAGCAATTACAGCGTCTTATACCATCGTAAGGCTTAACGGACAGATCGGTGGCATCTTTAAAGATTGGTTGTATCAGAATTATCCGGATCGTGCTGAAAAGGTATTGCATTGGATCGAGGCTTGTCATGGAGGAAAGATTAATGACACTGATTTCGGACGACGGATAAAAGGGGATGGCAATATGGCCGAGAGCCTGCAGCATCTGTTTAAATTGTCGGTCAAAAAATATATGGGGAATGGCACCTTGCCTTCCTTGCGAAAAGATCTTTTCCGCTTACCGGATGCAGGTACGCAATTAGGATTGTTTTAATTGTTCTTTTCAAATTAAGAAATAAAAACTAATCTATTTTGTAATTTTAAAAATGGAAATTATATCAGAACGGCTCAAGTTGAGAACAGTAAAGAAATTAGATTTGGAAAAGATTCATTCCCTATTAATGTGTCCGGAAACGGCATTGTTTAATCCTAGCGGATTTCCGGATGGAATGGCGGATACGGAAAAAATGGTAAAAGCTTGGTCAAAACAAGAAAATGAATCCGAGGGTAGAAAGGATTATACTTTTTATATTGAAACCATTGCAGGAGCGGAATTTATTGGACTGATTAATATCAGTGTTGTAAAGTTGAAATATAAAAATTCGGAAGTATGGTTTAAGCTTGTTCCAGAAATGTGGAATAAAGGCTATGCAACGGAGGCGTTAAAACGAATAATAGAATTTGGTTTCAACCAACTTAATTTTCACAGAATTGAAGGTGGCTGTGCAGTGGGAAATAAAGCTTCCTTTAAGGTAATGCAGAAAGTCGGCATGATTAAAGAAGCTCACAGACGAAAAATTTTACCATTAAAAGATGGTTGGAGTGATAATTATGAATTGGCTATTCTAAAAGAGGATTACAAAAATTAAATTTTGACAAAACAGGCGTATCATAAAATCAGAATTAAATTTGGATGCATGCTTTAATTATCGAAATTGTATAAAAAAGGACCAAAATCTTCGTAAGTTTTGGCCCTTTTTCATTACATCGAATGTAGTGTCAAGATTTTATTTGGCAGCAAATCGTCAAAGACAACTTTTGATCAGTCCCCCTTTGCTATTGACAGGATCAAGGTTCAGCAGACTAAGATTTTTTTCTTTTGATCAATACATAGCTGAGATATAATAATACGAGCCATACGGGAATCAGTTCAACCGGCAGTTTCATGCCTGTTATCCACATAATGCCCAGTACAGCAATCAGAAAGATCAGACAGATGTAATTGCTCAATGGATAGAGAAACGAAGGGAACTTCGTTTGAACATCTACATTGAGTTTATTTTTTCTAAAATACAAATGTGTAATTGAAATCATTACCCAGTTGATAATCAGTGAAGATACGACCAGCGACATCAGAATCTCCAATGCATTCTTTGGAGCGACATAATTGATAAAAACACAGATCGCAGCAAATACTGCCGAAACCAGAATAGCATTGATAGGTGCGTGGTTTTTGTTGAGTTTGGATAAAAACTTAGGGGCGTTACCCTGCTCAGCGAGACCGTAGAGCATTCTGCTATTGCTATATACACTACTGTTATACACCGATAAGGCCGCAGTAAGAACAATCAGGTTGAGTGCGTTGGCTATAATTTTTGTGAACTGGAATGTTTTTCCAAATAGGCTAAACTCAAAACCATTGAGCTTGTCAAAGACCAGAACAAAGGGGCTGGTATCGGCTGTGATATTTGTCCACGGGGTGAGCGAAAATAGGATAATTAGCGCACCGACGTAAAAGATTAGGATCCGATAGATGACCTGATTGGTGGCTTTTGGGATATTTTTTTCAGGGTGTTCGGCTTCCGCTGCGGTGATACCGACCAATTCTAGTCCGCCAAAGGAAAACATGATCAGTGCCAAGGCCGATAGCAATCCTTCATAACTTCCGTCTCCGGTCTGGTTAAACCAGCCTTTCGGGAAGAAGCCACCATGAGATGTCAGGTTACTCAGGCTCGCCTGCTCGCCACCGGTGCCACTGACCAAGAGGTAGACACCAAATACAATCATGGCAATAATAGCCACAACCTTGATGATCGAAAACCAAAATTCGGTCTCACCATAAATTTTTACAGAAGCAAGGTTCAGGGCATTGATAGCGAAGAAGAAAAATAAACTCGATCCCCATAATGGGATTTCTGGCCACCAGAACTGTACATACACACCGATGGCTGTCAGTTCGGCCATGCTCACTAAAATATAAAGCACCCAATAGTTCCAGCCGGAAGCATAACCGGCAAAAGATCCCCAGTATTTATTGGCGAAGTAACTAAAGCTCCCCGAAACGGGTTCCTCAACTACCATTTCTCCCAACTGGCGCATAATGAAAAAGGCAATTATTCCAGCAAATGCGTAACCGAGTATCACTGCCGGTCCTGCCAGTGTCGCTGCCTTTCCGATTCCCAGAAACAATCCTGTTCCAATGGCACCGCCGAGAGCGATCAGCTGAATATGTCTATTTTGTAGTCCCCTTTTTAATTGTTTCGAATCCTTGTTATCCTGTTTCTCCATCTGTATGGTTAATACGGTTACTTATTTTGTGTTGGCCGGTCTGGTCTTCAACGGTTATATCGCTGCTGTCCAACGCGGAATCATGATGCACAGTAACTTAGCTGCAAAGTACCACAAATTATTCATGTTGTTACCATGATATTTTGACCTAAGCGCATAAAGTTAATAAAACCCTTAGGTATTTTATGCACCTTAGGCATCCCTTTTTATTAAACCGGTAAGTAATTTTGATTTATGTTGCTGAAGAATATGATATTTAATGCAAAACGCTACCATGAGAATGGTAGCGTTTCTTTTGTTCGTAGCTAGTGTGATTTTTGGCCACTCTACCTTAGAACGAAATTTTGTTTGCAAATGATACAGTAAAAGATAAATTAATTTGCTTTTTGAGGTTTTTCCACTGTTCCGCAGCTGCATCCGCAACCTTTGGAGCAACTTGATTTACCTTTCAGTGATTTGCGGACATTTCCAACGACATACCATACAGCCGCTAATACCAAAACTCCAACGATGAGATACTGTACTGTTAAATTATCCATGATCTTTAATTTTTAAGGTTGTGAACGTCCAAATGATGGAACTCGCACAACGCGTTAATTTATTTTAAAAGCTGATAGGCAATCAAGGCACTGAAATAAGCCAGGCCTGTCATAAAACCAACTTGAATTAATGTCCATTTCCAAGATCCGGTTTCCCGTTTCACGGCTGCTATTGTACTCATACATTGCATGGCAAAAGCATAGAATAAAAGCAGCGATATTCCTGAAGCAAAATTATAGGCCGGTAAGCCCGTGTTACGGTTAATTTCGCTCCGCATTTTGCTTAATACTGTAGTCTTCGTAGCTTCATCTTCAATATCCACTTCGTCACCAAGACTATACACGGTTGCCATTGTTCCCACAAAAACTTCCCTTGCCGCAAATGAAGAGATCAAACCGATTCCCATTTTCCAGTCATAGCCCAGGGGCTCCACTACAGGTTCAATTGCCATGCCAAGATAGCCAAGGAAGGAGTGCTCCAGTCGGTAAGAAGAGATCTCATGGTCGAGGTCCTCGCCTGTGAGGTTAGGATTGCTTTGTGTCACATATTCTTCCGCTTTGGCGAATTTGTCATTTGGACCAAAGCTGCCCAATGCCCAAAGGATAACGGAAATCGCCAAGATAATCTTACCGGCGCCGAAGACAAAACTTGCCGTTTTCTCCCACACATTCAGAGCGACATTTTTCCAGTCCGGAGACTTATAGGTCGGAAGCTCAAATATTAAAAAAGACTTGTGTTTGGATTTAATGATTTTGGTCAAGAGTATCGCTGAAAACAATGCGGCAAATATTCCCAGGAGATACATGACAAATAAAACCATACCCTGCAATTGAAATCCAGCATATTTGGTATCCGGGATTACCAGTCCGATCAATACGATGTAGATGGGGAGGCGGGCAGAACAAGTCATGAACGGTGTGACCAGTATCGTGACTAACCGTTCCTTGGCATTTTCGATATTACGTGCCGACATGACGGCCGGTACCGCACAGGCTACACCGGAGATTAAAGGGATAACGGATTTTCCGTTTAACCCGAAAGGTCTAAGCCAACGATCCATCAGGAAAACCACACGGCTCATATAGCCCGTTTCTTCCATAATGGAAATGAAAATATACAGAATAACAATCTGTGGAATAAAGATGACGATACCACCAATACCCTTGATAATACCATTGCTTAACAGATCCGTGAGTGGACCTGCGGGAAGCGTGGTCTGCGTATAAGCCGCAAGATCACCAAAAAGTCCATCAATAAAGTCCATGGCTGGTCCTGACCAGGTGTAGATTGCCTGAAAAATCAGGAAAAGAATACCAAAGAAAATCAGGTAACCGAAGATCGGATGAAGTAATATCCTGTCAATGGCATTTGTCTTATTTTTGTTGGATGCATCGTCCTTGGTATAAATTTCGGATAAGCTATGATCCAAGGATTTGCTCCGTAGGATGGCTTCTTCTTTTTGTAGTTTCTCGGCTTTTAACTGATGTTTGTCACGAATTTGCTGAATAGCCTGGTTTTTTTCTTTGGAGAGAAACGAAACTTCACCTTTAGCCAAGTATTGCCAGGTATGGTATTCTGTATCCAACGGAAACAGCCTTTTGGTTTCTTCCAATGCTTCATTTGCTATTGTCGGCAACTGGAATTTGCTGATATACATCGGTGGTACCGCATCAAAGCTTTTGATCAGTTGATCGATGCCCTGTCCAGTGCGTGCATTCGTTTCGTATACTTTTGTGTTGAGTAACTGTTCAAGTTTTGCGATATCTATGCTGATTCCTTTTTCTTTGGCCTCATCGATCATATTGATCACAAAGATGGCCGGCAGCCCGAGTTCGCGCGCTTGCTGATAAAGGATGATGGATCTTTTCAGGTTGGTCGGTTCGGCAACGACGACAACGAGATTTGGTCTAAAGCTGTTTTCTTTATTGACCAGGGTATTGAAGACGACTTCTTCATCCATTGAACTGGGGAACAAGGTATAGGTTCCCGGAAGGTCAATGATGCGATAGGTCTTATTGTTGGCTTTCACCTGGCCCTCACGTTTTTCTACGGTGATACCGGGATAGTTTCCTACTTTCTGGTTTAATTTTGTAATCCGGTTAAAAAGGGAAGTTTTACCCACGTTTGGATTACCCAAAAGTGCAATAATCGGGTTATTCATTATTTCTGATCAATAAGGATGACTTTAGCTTCTGATTTGCGAATGGCAATCAAGGCGTTATTAGCAATAATATTTAAACATATAGGACCGTCGAGCGGTGCGATATGTTTCACTTCTACTTCAGTACCGGGCACAAAGCCTAATTCGAAAAATTTAGCTGGAATATCGTGCGAATCAAAATCAATAATCACCGCTTTTTCCCCTTTTTTTAGCTTATCTAAGCTACTTTTATTACGCATCTACCTATTTTTTTGTATCCTCCAAATATACAGATTTTCTACCATTTAGAATGATTCTAATGTCATAGTTATGTATTTAGCGTAAAAAACAGCTATCTTTACGATTAAAAAGGGATTAATTATCAACCAAAATGAAAATCGAGCAGGAAATCAAAGTAAGCAAATTCAGCAATGAATGGCATCGATGTACCGTAAACATCCTATATACGTACAATTGGCTCAATAATGAACTTGAACAAAGGGCAGGCAAGGAGGGGATCACTTTGAAACAATTTAATGTCTTACGTATCCTACGAGGTCAATACCCAAAACCGGCCACCAATAACCTGATCAAATCAAGAATGCTGAGCAACACGCCAGATATTTCCCGGATGATGGATCGCATGGTCACCAAAGGACTCGTATCCCGCTGTCAATCCGGTGGTGATAAACGTGCTGTCGATCTGTTCATCACCGATAAGGGCCTGAAGATTCTTGAAAATCTCGAGGAGCCTATGCTGATGACGGATATTCTACCCAATAGGATCAGTGAAAAAGAAGCCATCCAGCTCAGTGCTTTATTAGACAAATTAAGGGGCTAATTAATGTGCATGGTCATGATGATCATGATCATGCCGTTCTTCTTGGTGGCTTTCTCCATGGCCATGTGCATGATCGTGTTCGCCAACGAAAGCAAAGCTCGCCAGGGCAATGGCCACGCCGGCAATCACCGCAATCATCTTTTTCTTGTTGAATTTGTGATGGTCTATAGATCCGGATTCAAACAATATGGTCGTGGATATATGTAGAAATATACCGATGACAACAGCCATAATCTTATCAAAATACTGCTGTATATCACCGACTTCGCCAGCACTGATGGCCTTACTCAATAGAAATCCAAATGGCGTCATCGCTGCAAATAGCGCAAGCGTGATGATAATGGTATTTTTTTTCAGGTGCGTACTGATGAGAATACTGCCTAAGGCAAACGCTGCCGGAATGTGATGGATCGAAATCCCTAACGCGAGTTCGGTCTGATGTGTTGCCGCCAATGGCATCCCTTCCAAGAAAGCATGAAGGCATAAGCTAAACATAATACCGATCGGAAAACGATGGCTATGATGTCCATGCTCATGCTCCGTATGGATGTGTCCGTGTTCAATCCCCTGGGAAAATTGCTCAAGGAATAACTGGAACAAAAAGCCACCGAGTACATAGATGCCCAATACCTCGGGGGAAGTATTCGTTGACTGATAAACATGCGGAATTAAATGCAGTACCGTAATGGAAAATAGGTAAGCCCCACTAAAAGAAAGGATCAATTTTAGAAAATTTGTTCCTTTTTTCTGGACGAAAAAAACAGCGATTCCACTTGCAAATGCAGGTATGAATAAAATTAAAATCAATAAAATTGAATTCATTATACTTGTTCAGTTTTAAAAAAGCTAGGTACGAACCGCTTAAACAGGTAACCTGTAGCCAATCCAACCAGGATTCCCAGCGCGGAGCCACAGAGTATGTCAAAGGGGTAATGGACACCAACATAGATTTGCGAGACCGAAATCAGAAATGCCCAGGCAATACAGAGCCATAGGACATATTTCCATCTTCTGCGGAATAGCACGATCCAAAAGAAAGCCAAGGAAAAGTGATTGGCCGCATGAGAGGAGGTAAAACTAAATCCAGAGCCACAGCGTACCCGGATATTGACATTCTCCTTAAACTCCACATCGTTGCAGGGCCTGATTCTCTTAACATTCTTTTTGATCAAGTGAGATGAGATACCATCGGATATACCAAAGGTAATCAAGGTCATCGCTACAATCAGTATACCCGTTTTTCCATACGTTTTGATGAAAAAAATGATCAGAAAAAGATATAAAGGAGCCCAAGTGTATGGATTACGCAATATAGGCAACAGCCAATCGAACACGGGGTTACTCAGGCCCTGGTTGATGGCAAGAAAAATCTCTTGATCGATGTGTACTAATTGTTGAATCATAAATGTTGTTGATTACAATGAAATTCCCAAACTTTTAAAAACTCGCTTTTCAAAAGTAAAAATAATTTCATTGCAAACGATTGTTTCTTTTAAAAACAACTTTGTTGCAACAAAGATACGTTAAAAATTCAATAATTATAATTTTAATTCGAGATTTTATTGGCATAATGCTAAATTTACACGTTAATCAATTCAAAGGAAATGACTTTAATTAAATCAATCTCAGGAATACGTGGTACGATAGGCGGTCGTGCAGGAGAAGGACTTACGCCAATAGATATTGTTAAATTTACAGCTGCATACGGAACGATCATTGTAAAACAAAGTGGCATAAAGAAAATTGTAGTCGGAAGAGATGCCCGTGTTTCAGGCGAAATGGTCAGTAATCTGGTTATCGGTACCCTGCAGAGTATCGGTGTCGATGTGATTGATTTGGGATTATCGACGACTCCTACAGTCGAGATTGCTGTTCCCTTGGAAAAAGCCGCTGGCGGTATTATCCTGACAGCTTCGCATAATCCGGGACAATGGAATGCGCTTAAACTGTTAAATGCCAAGGGTGAATTTATATCGGATGCGGAAGGTCAGGAAGTATTGGCACTTGGAGAATCCCTGGATTTTGATTTTTCTGCCGTCGAAGAACTCGGATCGGTACACAAAGACTATTCATACTTACAAAAACATGTTGACGCTGTATTGGCCTTGGAATATGTTGATAAAGAGGCGATCAAAGCAGCCAACTTTAAAGTTGCTTTGGATGCGGTGAACAGTACGGGGGGAACATTTATTCCGGCCTTGTTGGATGCATTGGGGGTACAGACAATTTATAAAATTCACTGTGAGCCCAATGGTAATTTCCCGCATAATCCGGAACCCTTAAAAGAACATTTGACAGATTTATCTGCTGCTGTCATCGAAAATAAAGCTGATTTGGGCATTGCTGTCGATCCGGATGTGGATCGTCTGGTATTTATGATGGAAGATGGCGAGCTATTCGGTGAAGAATATACACTTGTTGCCGTGGCAGATTACCTTCTGCAGCATAAAAAAGGAAACACGGTATCTAATTTATCTTCTACACGTGCTTTGCGTGATGTGACCAAAGCACATGGCGGTGAATATTATGCTGCTGCGGTCGGTGAAGTCAATGTAGTCACCAAAATGAAAGAGGTGGATGCCGTAATCGGTGGTGAAGGTAATGGTGGTGTTATCTATCCGGCTTCGCACTATGGTCGTGACGCTTTGGTAGGTGTGGCTATTTTCCTGACACATTTGGCAAAACTGGGCAAGAAAGCTTCAGCATACCGTGCCTCATTACCGCAATATTTTATGTCTAAAAATAAGATCACGTTGACCCCGGAACTGGATATCGACAATCTATTGGCGAAAATGGAAGAAAAGTATAAAAATGAAGAGCACAGCACTATTGATGGTCTGAAAATAGATTTTGAAAATGAATGGGTGCACTTACGTAAATCCAATACCGAGCCAATCATTCGGATCTACTCTGAAGGCCCGAGCCCCGAAGCTGCTGAGCAGATTGCTCAAAAGATCATTCGTGAGATCGAAGAAATAATTAAATAAAACAAAAAGCTGCATCTGCAGCTTTTTGTTTTATGATCTACATGGAAATATATTTCCACAAAATAAAAACACGTTTTCATAATTTATGATTAAAAAGACCTATATAGCGATTTATTGTTTTTTAAGCCTGTTTTTACTTGCCGTTTCGTCTAAGGCTCAGGAGCCTGTCAACGCGATCAATGCTACCCTGGATGCCTGGCATAAATCTTCGGGCGAAGCGAAGTTTGGCCCTTTTATCAATTCACTTGCGGCAGATGCGGTTATATTGGGGGCAGACCGACAGGAACGTTGGGATAAGAACCATAGTGATAAATTCTCTGAACAGTATTTTAACCCGAAATATGCCTGGAATTATACCTATCAAAACAGATATGTGCATTTTAATGGCGATAGTACAACGGCCTGGTTTGATGAAACCTTTAAGATAAATACGAAGTACTTTCGTGGTACCGGCGTAGTGAGCAAAATAGACAACGATTGGAAGATCAGGCAATATAATATCGCGATGCTGGCGCCTTATGAAGATGTTAAATCTGCCGTAGGAGGAAAGCAGGGACATACTATACACAACAATCTGCTGCTGGTGATGGTGCTATTTTTCTTTATGGCGATGCTGTTTGTTCTCAGTCAGCGCTTAAAGATATCCTATCCCATCCTGTTGGTTATTGGCGGCTTAGGTATTTCCCTTATTCCCGGAGCACCGGTCATTAGCATAGATCCGGATATTGTCTTTTTGGTATTTTTACCGCCATTGTTATTTGAGGCTGCCTGGTATACGAATTGGGGAAACTTTTTGAAATGGCGCCGATCTATTTTTATCATGGGCTTTGGCCTGGTCTTTTTCACATCCTTGGCAATCGCTTATTTTTCGGTCAGCATTATCCCGGGCTTCACCTTAGCCTTGGGTTTTCTGCTGGGTGGAATTATATCACCACCAGATGCCGTCGCTGCGAGTTCGGTGTTAAAGGGGATCAGTATCCCCAAACGGGGGATTGCTATTCTGGAAGGGGAGAGCCTGGTCAACGACGCGGCCTCTCTGACGGTGTTTCGGTTTGCGTCCATCGCTATTCTAACAGGTCAATTTGCCATGGGTACGGCAACAACACAATTTCTTGTTCTGTCCGTGATGGGGGTCGTTGTTGGTCTGGTGATCGGCCATATCTTGTATTTCTTTTTGCGTTACGTGGCCAAATCCTCCAGCATATCAACTCCGATCACCTTGATTGCCCCATACCTGATGTATATCGTTGCGGAGCATTTTGAATGGTCGGGCGTTTTGGCAGTGGTCAGTGGCGGATTATTCCTTTCCTTCCGTGCAGGTGATTATCTGAACTATCATACCCGTATCCAGACCAAGGAGGTTTGGGCAACAATAGGTTTTCTATTGAATGGTTTTGTTTTTATCCTGATCGGGCTTGAACTTCCTGTGATCATCAACGGATTGGGTGAGTACTCGATGGAAGAAGCCATAGATTACGCCTTGGCAATCTGTGTTATTGTCATCGTCCTGCGCTTGGTAGCGGTTTATCTCTCAGCCTATGTGCCGCGTCTATTGTTCAAGCGGGTGCGTGTCAAAGAAAAAGGTCCGGGCTGGAAACTGCCTTTGGTAGTCGGTTGGGCCGGTATGAGGGGTGTTGTTTCACTTGCCTCGGCCTTGGCCATTCCCATGACGCTATATGACGGAACAGCTTTTCCGCACCGTAATCTTATTTTGTTTATCACTTTTGTCGTTATTCTAGTGACCTTGGTGTTTCAGGGACTTACCTTGCCGCTGTTAATTAAGCTAATAAAAATTGATGAGGTCGACGAACAGGTATCCGTGGAAGAACAAATTGATGAGATCCGTGTTAAGCTCGGTAGGGATTCGATAGCTTATCTGGATAAGCATTATGCCAAAGAAATGATGGAATATGAAACCATTGCACGGGTCAAAGAGCAGCTTATCAGAAGCGTAAATGCTTCTGAACGTGCTAAGGAAGAGGATACCCGTGCGCAACTCTCAGCTGTACGGGGATTATATAACAAAATTATGCTGGAAATTCTGGCTTTGCGTCGCGATGGATTAGCGAAGATGAAAGAGAGCAAAGAATATGATAGCGATGTGATCAAAGAACTGGAGTATTCGCTGGATCTGGAAGAGTCGCGGCTGTCACGCAGATAAGACGACTACCCGGAAAAAGACTTCAATTCATTTCGTAGCATCCGGCACCAAAAGCTGGGAAGCTCATAAAATAGCAAGGTTGACCTATTGGACCAGCCTTGCTATTTTTCCTTTATCCCCAGCCAGAAAAACAGCTTTCCCTTTTTTTGCTTTTTGCACTGCATTGTAGCTTTCCCGGGAAATGGTATGCCATGTCTTTCCCTGATCATCCGACAGGTCTGTGCCTGATGTTCCGGTGCAAATAAGCTGTTTGCTTGAAAGATAAATCACCGCTGACTTAAAGCCTGATATGGGCTGACGGGACGGATGCCAGGTTTTACCGCCATCATGACTCAGAAAACAGGCCTTTTCCGTATTCTTGTCATTCCGGTAATCTCCCCCGACGACGATGCCTTTTTTGGGTGAATGAAATGCTATGGAAAATGGCCCACTGCTATTTTGCCCTTGCGTGATGGGGCAACTGTAACGCTGCCAGGTGTCCCCCTGATCACTGCTCGTGTAAATATTGGAAACCGTTCCGCCAGTTGCGATCCAGAAATTCCCCGTCGGCAGACTAAAGATAGAGGTACCGCTGGCGGCAAAACCAGCCTCGCCATCCGCAATGGTATATGTTAGGTTGACGGATATATCCTTCCATGTCTGTCCAAAATCTGTTGTTTTTAATAAAGGCATCTTCCCGTTGATGGCGTCACCAAAAGCGATACCAACACCTTTTGGTGTAAAAGCAAAGCCATCATAAAATATTTCAGGTCGTGTATCTTTAAAAACCTCTTTCCAGCTTCTGCCGGCATCAGTGGTGCGCAGGATCAAGGCCGGGGAACCGGCGGAGATAATCAGTGCCTCATTTTCATCAAAAGCTTCAATATCCCTAAAGTCGATTTTTTCGTAGCCTATGGGGTTGATCCATTGCCAGTTTTTTCCTGCATCCGTACTTAATCCGACTGTTCCATTGTTTCCGCTGACCCAGAGCGTCTGATCGTCAACTACGCTTAGTCCACGGTAGCTACTGTTGCGTTCTTGGTTCAGCAACTGAATCGTGTTTTTTTGTGCGGATAGCGTTTCGGTCAGAAAGACCTGAATGAGGAGGAGAAATAAGAATGGTTTCATGTGGTTATACTAGTTATTGCAGTAAATTCAGCCCTATAATTACATTAAATTCAGTTATATCATTGCCATACGGTTTATTTGCGTTAAATTCGATGGTATTATTGCATAATTCCGCTCGCGTTGTTACAGTAAATCTACCTATATTATTTCGATAAATCTGTACCTCTTCTTTTTCTCCTGCGCCCTTTTTTTAAGATTGTTTTGCGCAACTGCAGAAAACCGACCGTCATTTTTCTAGGTGATTTAAAATAAGGGATACTCAATACTACAAGTAGCGATATACAGGCCGATGTCCCCAATGCGCCGCCATATCCATTAAAGAACTTGCTGGTATTGAGCAGGATGGTGGTGAAGATTACGCCGGCCAAAGAGAGCCCGAAATAAGTGGACAACTGCGTTTTGGACACCATTCCGATAAAAGATGCACCGATAAATACGGCTGGAATATACTGTGTGAGATAGCTGGACAATAGCTGTGGAAAAAAATAGAGAAAACCGGACACGATCAAAGTCAATAAGGCGGAGGAACGGACAGCCCCCTGTTTGTATCGGGTATTGACATAGTATGTTGCTGTACTTCCGATAATTCCGACAAGATAGAGAATGAATGTTTCCATATTATTTGAAAAGATAAAGCAGTAAATAGGTCATCGAAACACCAAGAAAAGCCAATGTTCCCAATTTGCCACCGATCCCATTCAGCAGGCTTTTTGAAATGACCAGAAAGATGGCGGTAAAAACACTCGCGGTCAGGATAAAAGAAAAACCGTGGGCAACCTGTGCGCTGGACATGCCGACAAAGGCACCACAATAGACGGCGGCAGGGAGGTGGGGGAGATAACCGGACTTTTTATTGATATTGGGGATAAATGATGCCAATGTTCCTGTCAGTGCAGCACCCATCACTGGGCCAAGGCCAAAAATCTGATTAAAATAATAGGAGGCAATAGCACCTACGGGCACCCATACTGCTATTTTGATCGACTCATATTCATGTATATGATGATGTATAGGCGACTTAAAGTAGCTATATAACATGAATAAAGAGAGTAATCCGATGAAAGACAGGACAATATATGAACTGGTGTTTTCAACAAAGATGGCTACTAGAAAGAGTGCCTGGATAACAAATAGTAAGCAAATACTTAGAATTCTAAACTTCTGCCGGGCTTGCATTTATTTCAAATTTCGGCAAAGTTATTAATTATTTGTCTATTCTGCAGGTAGATTTTCTTTTTATCAGGATTGGATCGAGGACAACCTGCTGGATATCTTCATAAGGATCCTTTTGTTTGACCATTTGTAAAAAGAGCTTGGCACATTCTTCCCCCATTTTGTTGGCCTGTTGATCGATACTGGACAGGGTCGGTGTGATAAACGAAGAGAAGGTCTGATTTGCGAAACCGATCACACCCGTTTCGGGGATATCTATCTGTGCAGTTTTAAGCGCCTGAATAATCCCGACAGCAGTAAAGTCATCCCCGCCAATGATGGCATCCGGTTTAACGGAAGATTTCAAAATCTGCTCTGTGCCTTTTATCCCCGCCTCGATAGATAGTTCGCCCTTTACAATAAGTTCATCGAGTTGGGGAAGGTCCGCTTCCTTCAACGCTGCTTCAAAACCGCTGAAACGATCCTGAAAAATAGCGATTTCTTTGTTTGTGGTGATAAAACCAATTTTTTTATAGCCCTGTTCGATCAGATGTTTAGCCGCAAGATAACCCGCCTCAAAGTCGTTTAGCTTGACGACAGGGGCGGCAATGTCCTGATGTGTACGGTCAAAGATGATCAGGCATTTGCCTTGTTTGATGACTTCCTGAAAATGTGCAATATCCTGTGTCTCCAGGGAGAGGGAAGCAATGATTCCGTCTACCTGTGCTTCCAGTAAGGTTTTTACACCATTTACTTCATCGGTATAGGATTCGTTTGACTGATAGAGCAATAGGCTATAGTTGTGTTTCTTTAATTCTTTTTCGATACTGTGAACAGCTTCTGCAAAAAAGTGGATTTGCATCGTCGGCACGATAACCCCGATGGTATTGGACTTGCCCGAAGAGAGCGAAGACGCAATTTTATTGACACTGTAATTCAGTTCTTTGGCCTTTGCCAGAACCAGCTGCCGTGTAGCCTCACTGATGGTAGGTACGTTATTCAAGGCACGGGAAACCGTTGAAACCGTGATTCCAAGCGCCCGGGCAATATCATAAATCGTTGTTTTTTTATTCACGCCCCAAAGTAAATAATTTTATTGAATATTTTGGAAAATTCAGAAACATATCCTACTTTTATGCAACCGGTTGCAATGTTGTTTCCGCTTATTGTTTTAAATAACCAGTTTTAAAAAAAAATCAGATGTATTTTTTAGGGATAGATATCGGTACATCTTCGGTCAAGGTTTCCATTGTCGAAGCGTCCTCACAACAAAAGATCTGTTCAACGCAGTATCCCGCTGTTGAAGCACCCATTTATTCGCCGCAGCCCAATTGGGCAGAGCAGGATCCGCTCGATTGGTGGAGCTATTTCAAGCAGGCCTTATCCAAGGCCAATGCCACGGGCTTATACGATCCGAAGCAGATCACGGCCATCGGCATCGCTTATCAAATGCATGGACTTGTTGTGGTCGATAAGGATCAACAGGTATTGCGCAATGCGATTATCTGGTGTGACAGCCGGGCTGTTGCATTGGGAAATAAAGCTTTTGAGGAGATCGGAAAGGAATTCAATTTGAACCACCATCTCAATTCTCCCGGTAATTTCACGGCTTCCAAGCTCGCTTGGGTGAAGGCAAACGAGCCCGAAATCTATCATAAAATTGACAAGATCATGCTTCCCGGTGATTTTATTGCCATGAAACTTTCGGGATCCATCAGTACATCCATTTCTGCGTTATCGGAAGGGGTATTTTGGGATTTTCAACAGAATGAACTTTCAACAACGCTGATGGATTATTACGGTTTTGATCCCAAACTGATTCCGTCAATATTACCTGTTTTTGCTGAACACGGTCAAATCAAGAAAGCAGTGGCCGAAGAACTGGGGCTTTCATCCACCGTGATCATCAATTACAAGGCCGGGGATCAACCAAACAATGCCTTGTCATTGAATGTGTTACAGCCGGGGGAAGTGGCTGCCACGGCGGGAACTTCCGGTGTGATCTATGGGGTGAGTGATCAGCTGATCGCTGACCGAGAGTCCCGTGTCAATACCTTTGCTCATGTCAACTATCGGGAAGATGCGATCCGGACAGGCGTATTGCTCTGTATCAATGGTACGGGGATTATGAATAGCTGGGGCAGGAAACTTTTGGGAAAAGATTTATCCTACGATCGGATCAACGCCATGGCTGCTACTTCGCCGATTGGAAGTAAGGGCTTGCAGGTTGTTCCCTTTGGCAATGGTGCCGAGCGTATGTTAAATAATCAACTGGTAGGTGCTTCGATCTCATCCATTGACCTGAATAGACATGAAACATCCGATATCTTACGGGCTATTCAGGAAGGGATTGCCTTTGCTTTTCGCTATGGCTTGGATATTATGCGTGAAAATGGCCTTTATCCGCAGATGATCCGTGCCGGACACGCCAATTTATTTATGAGCCCGGTATTCCGCGACTCATTCGTAGGGGCGACCAATGTTCCTGTGGAAGTATATGATCATGATGGTAGTGTTGGCGCGGCTTTGGGAGCAGGCATCGGCAGCGGTTATTATAGTGATCTCACCGAAGCTTTCAGGAGTTTAAAACCTGTTTATACCGTGGAACCCCAATATGTGGAACAATACGAAGAAAATTATCAACAATGGAAGGAAATATTAGAAATTAAAATCAATAGCAAATAAAAATGAATATTATTAAAGGACAAAAAGAGTTTTTCAAAGGGATCGAGAAGATCGAATTTGAAGGAAAAGAAAGTAAAAATCCATTTGCTTTCCGTTATTACAATCCGAAACAAATCGTTGCGGGTAAAACGATGGAGGAGTATTTTAAGTTTGCCTGTTCCTATTGGCATTCGTTCAATGGTGATGGCTCGGATCCATTCGGCGGTGCTACGCACAATTTCCCTTGGGATGAGAGCACGGATGCGATCACACGTGCCAAGGACAAGATGGATGCCGCTTTTGAATTTATCAGCAAAATGAATATTCCATACTACTGTTTTCATGATGTGGACTTGGTTGATTATACCGACAACGTGCTGGAAAATGAAAAAAGATTGGCAACGATCGTGGATTACGCCAAAGAGAAACAGCAGGCGAGTGGTATCAAGCTGCTTTGGGGTACAGCCAATCTTTTTAGCCATAAGCGCTACATGAATGGGGCAGCGACCAACCCGGATTTTCAGGTATTGACACATGGTGCTGCGCAGGTAAAAGCTGCATTGGATGCAACAATTGCCCTAGGTGGTGAAAACTATGTGTTCTGGGGAGGAAGGGAAGGTTATATGAGCCTGCTTAATACCAATATGAAACGTGAACAGGAGCATCTTGCCAAGTTTTTACACTTAGCGAAGGACTATGCGCGTAAAAATGGTTTCAAAGGTACATTCTTTATCGAACCAAAACCATGCGAACCGACCAAGCACCAATATGATTACGATGCGGCCACGGTGTTGGGATTCTTAAGACAATATGATCTTTTGGACGATTTCAAACTTAATCTTGAAGTAAACCATGCTACCTTAGCAGGCCACACTTTCCAGCACGAATTGCAGGTCGCGATTGATGCCGGAAAATTAGGCTCCATTGACGCCAACCGGGGTGATTATCAAAATGGCTGGGATACCGATCAATTTCCAAATGATATCAATGAACTAACCGAATCTATGTTAATTATTTTGGAAGGCGGCGGCTTCCAGGGTGGTGGAGTTAATTTTGATGCCAAAATTCGCAGGAACTCAACCGATCCGCAAGACCTATTCTATGCCCATATCGGAGGAATGGATCTTTTTGCAAGGGCTTTGCTTACCGCCGAACGCATCTTGGAAGACTCCGAATACCGTAAAATACGGGCCGACCGCTATGCTTCTTTCGATAGCGGCAATGGGGCTTCTTTTGAGCAAGGAACCTTGAGTTTGGAGCGTTTAAGAGATCTGGCCGTAGAATTCGGTGAGCCACAAACGATCAGCGGCAGACAGGAGTATTTAGAAAATTTGATCAATAGATATATATAGTTATTCAAAATATTTCTATATTAGGCGATCAAATTAAACCAATTACCAACACATGAATAATTATTTAAGTACAAAAGATTACATCGTTTTCCTGATATACTTTGTCATTGTTGCAGGCTATGGATTATGGGTGTATTATCGCAAAAAGTCTGAATCTGTAGGCTCAAAGGATTATTTCCTTGCCGAAGGGTCCCTGACTTGGTGGGCGATCGGAGCCTCGCTGATTGCGTCCAATATTTCTGCGGAGCAATTTATTGGTATGAGTGGTTCGGGCTTCAAGATGGGACTAGCGATTGCGACTTACGAATGGATGGCAGCAATTACCTTGATTGTGGTTGCGGTATTTTTTATACCGGTCTACCTCAAAAACAAGATCTTTACCATGCCACAATTTCTGCACAAGCGATATAATGGTACCGTTGCCATGATTATGGCCGTTTTTTGGTTGCTGTTATACGTTGTGGTCAACCTGACTTCTATTCTTTATTTGGGAGCCATTGCCGTCAGCAGTATTTCGGGTATCAGTCTGGAAGCATGTATGTATGCCATTGCTATTTTTGCCGTTATCATTACCTTGGGCGGTATGAAGGTGATTGGCTATACGGATATTATTCAAGTGTTCTTTTTGGTGTTGGGTGGTTTGGCAACGACCTATTTGGCATTGAATCTGGTTTCAGAACATTACGGTGGTTCGGGCATATTGCAGGGCTATCACCTGATGACAGAGAAAGCCTCTGATCACTTCCATATGATCCTGGATCGTAAGAACGAAAACTACCTCGATTTACCGGGATTAACCGTTTTGATCGGTGGTATGTGGATTGTAAACCTAAACTATTGGGGCTGTAATCAATATATCACACAGCGTGCATTAGGCGCTGATCTAAAGACTGCACGCAACGGAATCTTGTTTGCAGCATTCTTAAAATTGTTAATGCCGATTATTGTGGTATTGCCGGGTATTGCCGCTTACGTGATGTGGAAAGATGGCTTATTCCAAAATGAAATGATGCAACATGGCGAGGTAAACCCAGACCATGCTTACCCTGTTTTATTGAATCTGTTGCCGTCAGGACTGAAAGGACTTTCATTTGCGGCCTTGACTGCTGCGGTCGTTGCTTCGTTGGCGGGTAAGGCAAATAGTATTGCGACAATTTTTTCGCTGGATATTTATAAAAAAGTATTCAATACCGAAGCTACTGACAAGAAATTGGTCAATATTGGTAAACTGACTGTTGTTGTTGCCATGATTCTGGCCGTGATCATCGCGCCACATTTGGGTATCGACAAAAAAGGTGGATTTCAGTATATTCAGGAGTACACCGGATTTGTGTCGCCGGGTATCTTTGCCATGTTTATCTTAGGATTCTTCTGGAAGAAGACGACGTCCAATGCTGCGTTATTTGCGACGATAGGTGGATTTATCTTGTCTATTATTTTCAAAAAATTACCGGACTGGGCAGATCTTTCGTTCTTGGCCTCTACCGGATTTTCTATTCCAAATCCGACAACCGGTGTTTACGAAATTCCGTTTTTGGATCGGATGGGCTTTGTCTTTGTCATTTGTATTGTTGGTATGATCATTATCAGTCTGATTGACAACAAGCGTGGTGTAGTGCCTGCGGGACTGGAAGTAGATACGACAATGTTTAAACCGCATAAAGCATTTTTGATCGGAACATTGATTGTTGCCCTATTGGTAACAGCATTGTACTCCATTTATTGGTAAGCCGATAATCAAAAAGGCCGTATAGAGAGCCCATATCAACTTCAGTTGATATGGGCTTTTTGTTTTCAGAACAATTTTTCAGGCCTTTTATAACCTGGATTTGCAGCAATGGTCTGATGGTTTTTTAAAAAATTCCTATCTTGTCTTCAATAAAATTACATGTGCTGCTATGCGCAAATCCGGTCTGGTATCCTTATTTCAACATCGGAGGGGACTAGAATCGCGGACTTTGGACAAAAAATAATAACAGGGATGAAAAGAAGATATACGCTATTTACTGCTCTTGCAGGGATAATGACCGCATTGGTGCCGGTGCAGGCCCGCGCACAACGGACGGAGAAACCGCCTTTGCATGGCAAGCATTGGATGGCCATCACCGGAAAGCCTTTGGCGGCGACTGCCGGTGCACAGCTGTTCCAGCAAGGCGGAAATGCGGTCGATGCGGCCTGTGCGATGCTTGCGGCAACCTGTACCATGTGGGATGTCCTGAGCTGGGGCGGGGAAACACAGGCTTTGATCTATCATCCAAAATTGAAAAAGGTAATTGCTATCAATGCTTTGGGCGTGGCACCGACAGGAGCAACGGTCGATTTTTTTCGGTCGAAGGGTTATGAATTCCCGCCGGAATACGGTCCGCTTGCTGCGGTTACCCCCGGCACACCCGGAGGCTTGTGTTATATGTTGGCACAGTACGGCACCAAAAGCCTGGCTGAAGTCCTGGCGCCAGCCATGGAGATGGCGGCGGGCTATCCCATTGATGCCCAGACGGCCAATAGCATTGAACGTGGTAAAGCACGTATCAAAGAATGGCCTTACAGCAAAAAAGTTTTCCTCGTGCATGAAGGCAAGGAAAGGGAAGCACCCGAAGCAGGGGAAATCTTTGTACAGCAAGACCTACACGGGACATTAACCAAACTTGTTGAAGCTGAAAAGAAAACCCTTGCAGCTGGCAAGGATCGGAAAACAGCGATTATGGCCGCCTATGACCGTTTTTATAAGGGCGATATCGCCGATGAATTTGTCCGTGGCAGTAAGGAACAGGGGGGCTTGATCACCAAAGCGGATCTGGCCAATTGGAAACCTATTGAAGAAGAACCTTTACATGTCAACTATAAAGGTATTGACGTTTATAAATTGCAGGAATGGACACAGGGACCGGCCATGCTACAGAGCTTGCAGCTGCTGAAAAATTTTGATTTAAAAGCCATGGGATATAATTCAGCTCCCTATATCCATACGCTTTATCAAGCGATGAATCTGGCCTTTGCTGACCGGGATTTCTATTATGGTGATCCCTATTTCAAACCTAAAGCACCTATTCGGGGGCTCTTAAGTGAATCCTATGCCAAGGCGCGGGCTGCCACCATTGCCCCGGCACGTAACAATCCGCAGGTACTTCCGGGTGATCCTTACCCTTATGAAGGGAAGCAGAACCCTTTTACCGGCCTGCTTCGGGAGCGCAGCAAGCAATTCACGCCGAATACCGAATCAAACAAGGATTTTGTGCCCAAGCACGATGTGAGTTCCACCTCATCTTTGCTATCCCTGTCGGATACTGCCCGTTGGGCATCCCAAAACCCAGATAGTGTGTATATGGACCGCTTATTGCGCGGAACCACAAGTGTGGAGGCAGCGGATGCCGAAGGCTGGGTTGTTTCCATTACACCAAGTGGAGGCTGGTTACCGGCCTGTATTGCTGGAAATACGGGGGTAGGCATGAGCCAGCGTTTACAAAGCTTTGTCCTCGACTCCCTCATTAATCCTTTCAATGTAGTGGCACCGGGCAAACGCCCTCGGGTCACGCTCACACCTTCTTTAGCCTTGAAAGATGGAAAGCCTTACCTTTCTTTCGCGGTGCAGGGCGGGGATACGCAGGATCAAAACCTGCTTCAATTCTTTTTGAATACTGTAGAGTTCGGCATGACGCCGCAGCAAGCCAGCGAGGCGCCAAATATCAACAGCAATCAGTTGTGGCTGTCTTTGGGCGGTACCAAATTGGATGACCGAAAACCACGCGCGGGAAGTTTGCTACTGGATAAGCGCACAGCGCCTGAAGTCGTCGAAAAGCTTCAGAAAATGGGTTACAGTATACAGTTTGGTGAGCGCAACAGTGGTCCGATCAACGCCATTTATTTTGATCAGCAGCATGGTACACTCTGGGGCGGTAGCAGCAATAATGGGGAGGATTACGGAATCGGCTGGTAGCATCTGCACAAGCTGCAGCTACCGCTATGAGTCAGGCAACGTCTGAACAGAAGAGCCGCATCGTTTTGTTATCTCCATCGGATTTGGTATCTTACCTACTGATCAAAAGTTGATTTTTTGTTATGGAGGGTAGCGTCAATAAATATTCGTTTGTTTTTCAGCCTGATGAAGCTGGTTTGGTATTGGTAGATGAGTTAAAGCAGCGCTTGCGGGCAGCATTGGCGGAGGAATTTCCGGATAAGGACAAAGGCTGGTACCATAGCTGTAATTCCAAAGCTCATGTAACTATTTGTGCTTTTACAGGAAATGACGATACGCTGGCACAGGCTATCGCAGCATTGCAACAATCCTTGCGCTGTGAGCGCAGCCAATATGTGTATTTTGATCACTTTGCTTCCTTTGCTGGTGGTGCTTTCTATATCGGTCCAACAGTACATGCCCGCAGTTACCTGAAGGATAGAGCACGAAAGGTTGTGCACACATTGAGCCCCTTTGACCTGATCGAGATCAGTGATGAACCCCATATCTCCATCGGACGCCGACTGGAGCCTGCACGACTTGAATTTGCAAAGAAAATGCTACGTTCGGTCGATCTGAGCTTTATGTGTAACGGTGTGTATATCCGCCGCTTTAATCCTGATATGGGGCAATATGAACCGGTTGATTTTGTTAAATTCGGCAACCAGTCGAAAGAAAACTCGGGCCAACTTACATTTAAATTCTAATTATATGGCTGTTTAATTGCCTAATACTGTAAAGCTTTTTATCTTTAGCCCTAGCAATAAAAGATATTGTCCTAATGTAAGCTATGCATCACGACGACTCCCATCATAAATCATTATCCGATATCCACGAAAGTGTGGATGTCAATCAAGGAAAATCCAAATTTAAAAAGGTACTCAGTTTTTTTGGCCCTGCCTATCTGATCAGTGTAGGTTATATGGATCCGGGCAACTGGGCGACGGATCTCGCCGGGGGGAGCCAGTTTGGCTATGCCTTGATCTGGGTGTTGCTGATGAGCAATATTATGGCCTTATTGCTGCAGAATCTCTGTGCCCGTTTGGGAATTGTGCGGGGTAAGGACTTAGCACAGTGTAATCGGGAGACCTATCCCAAGCGCATGAATTTTGTGCTGTATATCCTGGCCGAGATTGCTATAGCCGCCTGCGATCTGGCCGAAGTGCTGGGGATGGCCATTGGGCTTAACCTGCTGTTTGGCATTGATCTGCTCTGGGGGGTGCTGATCAGTTTTGCCGATACCTTCCTGTTGCTCTACTTGCAGAAGCTGGGGATGCGCAAGATGGAACTCTTTATCATTGGTTTGATTTCCCTGATCGGTATGTGCTTTATGGTGGAGATGTTTTTGGCCAAACCTGATTTTGCGGAGGTGGCCACGGGTTTTATTCCGAGCATTCCCAATAGTGCCGCACTTTATATTGCCATTGGCATCATCGGTGCCACGGTCATGCCGCACAACCTCTACCTCCATTCAGCTTTGGTGCAGACCCGAAAGATTGACCGCAATGAAGTCTCCATACGGAAATCCTTAAAATATAATTTCTGGGACAGTGCCATTGCGTTAAATCTGGCATTTTTGGTCAATGCCGCCATTCTGATCCTGGCAGCATCAGTGTTTCATAAGAATGGCATGCACGATGTCGCCGAGCTGGAAGATGCCTACCACCTGCTGGGGAATTTACTTGGCACCGAATGGGCATCGAAACTATTTGCGGTGGCATTGATTCTGGCAGGACAGAGTTCAACGGTTACGGGCACACTGGCCGGACAGATCGTCATGGAGGGCTACCTGCGTCTGCGGATCAGTCCTACGCTACGGCGGATTATTACACGACTTTTAGCGATTATACCTGCGGTCCTAGTGATCCTGATTTCTGGCGAAGGTCAGGTAGGGCAGCTGTTGATCTTTAGTCAGGTCATTCTGAGCATGCAACTGGCCTTTGCGGTGATCCCGCTGATTCACTTTGTCAGTGACAAGGCCAAGATGGGAATTTTTGCGATTAAACCGCTGACAAAAGCATTTGCCTGGCTAATTGCCGCTGTGATCGCGGTGTTGAATTTTAAACTGGTTTATGACGAGGTCAGGGGCTGGATTGCCGAAGCAAACAATCCTTTGGTCACGGTGTTACTTATTCTGGGTGCTGTTGGTCTGCTCTTTTTGTTGATCATGACCGTATTGATTCCCATTTTACGTAAATCAAAACCGATCGAATTGGAAGTACATCCCCCATTTGAGGCCCTACATTTTGAGGACAGAGGTTCGTTCAAGAAAGTGGTGATCGCGCTGGATTTTTCAAATTCGGATCAGAAAGTGATCCAGTACGCCCTGCAGTTGTCACATCCCGATACCAGCTTTGTCGTTGTCCATATTGTCGAAAGTGCCTCTGTCAAATACACCGGTGAGTCTACTGATGATTTTGAGTCGCGGCAGGATTTGGAGCGCCTGAAGCTATATGCAGATTTTTTATTGTCCAAAGGGCATCAGACGGAATATGAACTCGGCTACAACAATCGGATCCGGAGCATTGCCGAAGTTTGTGAAAAATATCATGCAGATCTATTGGTCGTGGGGAGCCACGGTCATACCGGAGTCAAAGACTTTGTTTTTGGAGAGACCGTCAACAAGCTGCGGCATGCTGTAAAAGTTCCGGTTTTTATCGCGCAATAAGGCTTTGAAACCTATCTCGAAGAGGCACTGTTGATTCACTGTAATTTTATTGCGGAAAAAGTGTGGGTAGGGGGTAGTAAGTTCTAAATAATTCTTATTTTTGCGACATCAAATCAAGATATGAGCGACGCTATTAAACACGAGTGCGGAATCGCACTAATTCGCCTGTTAAAACCCTTATCTTATTATCAGGAAAAATATGGTACGCCATTCTATGGCATCAACAAATTGTACCTATTAATGGAAAAACAGCACAACCGTGGTCAAGACGGGGCTGGAATTGCAACCATTAAATTTGATGTTAAACCTGGAAATCGTTACATTTCGCGTTACAGAGCTATGGGCTCAACTGCCGTGGCAGATATATTCGAATATGTACAGAAAAAATTTGCTTCTGTTCAGAAGGCATTTCCAGATGAGTCAAAGGATACCCAATGGTTAAAAGATAATGTCAGTTTTACTGGAGAAGTACTTTTAGGACATTTGCGTTATGGAACGCATGGAAAGAACAGTATCGAAAGCTGTCACCCATTTTTAAGACAAAACAACTGGATGTCACGCAATCTTGTTGTTGCGGGTAACTTCAACATGACCAATGTGGACGAACTTTTGCAACAGCTGTACGAGTTGGGACAACATCCAAAAGAAAAGGCGGATACCGTCACCGTTTTGGAAAAAATTGGACATTTCTTAGATGATGAAAATCAGGAGCTTTTTGATCAATTCAAAAAAGAAGGTTATTCCAATGTGGAAATCAGTTCATTGATTGCCAAAAATATTGATGTTTCCAAGATCCTGAAGCGTTCAGCGAAAACTTGGGATGGTGGGTATACCATTGCCGGTATTTTTGGTCACGGGGATGCTTTCGTGATGCGTGATCCTGCGGGTATCCGTCCGGCATTCTACTATCAGGATGAAGAAATTTTAGTGGTCGCTTCGGAAAGACCTGTCATTCAAACTGCATTCAATGTACCTATCGGTGCCGTGAAAGAAATTAAACCGGGGCATGCGCTGATCGCTAAAAAAGACGGTACAGTGTCACAGGAAATGTTTAGACAACCTGTTGAACAACGTTCTTGTTCTTTTGAGCGTATTTATTTCTCACGCGGATCGGATGCTGATATCTATAAAGAACGTAAAGAACTGGGTAGACTACTGGTGCCTCAGGTGCTGGAATCTGTCAAAAGTAATATTAAAAATACCGTATTCTCTTTTATCCCCAATACGGCCGAAGTATCTTACTACGGTTTAATGGACGGTATCAATACTTACGTGCGGGATTTTCAAAAAGAAACCTTGTTAAAACGTTCGGAGAAAATTTCTGACGAGGAGCTGGATGACATATTAAGCATCAAACCCCGTTTTGAAAAACTGAATGTGAAGGATGCCAAATTGCGTACCTTTATTACACAGGACGCCGATCGTACGGATATGGTACAACATGTGTATGATACCACTTACGGTATCGTTAAAGATCATGAAGATACCATTGTTGCGATTGACGATTCCATTGTACGTGGGACCACGTTGAAACAAAGTATCCTGACGATCCTGGATCGTTTGAATCCAAAGAAAATTGTAATTGTTTCGTCGGCTCCTCAAATCCGTTATCCGGACTGTTACGGTATAGACATGTCACGTATGGGTGAGTTCGTAGCGTTTGAAGCGGCAATCAACCTGTTGAAACAACGTGGTATGGCACATATTATTGATGACGTATATCAAAAATGTCTGTTGTCGATGACCCAGGATGTCAATGAAATTGAGAACTATGTAAAGGCTATTTATGCGCCATTTACTGATCAGGAGATTTCCGAAGAAATTGGTCGTATCGTCAGACCGCACCATTTGAAAGCCGAACTAGAGGTGGTGTATCAGACATTGGATAACCTGCACAAAGCATGTCCGGCACATACCGGTGACTGGTACTTCTCCGGTGATTATCCTACTCCGGGTGGAAATAAGGTTGTGAACAAAGCCTTTATGAACTGGATTGAAGGTAAAAATGTACGTGCCTACTTTAGTAATTAAAGACTAAAAAATATCAGAGGAAGGGATGCATTTATGCATCCCTTTTTTTTATATTCGTAGGACGGATTGATTAAAATGGTGCCGCATATGGCGTAAAGTGTTCACTATATTTTGCCAATATATACATTTATGATTCGATCAATCTTTTCCATAATGAAATTATGGTTTTTAACAGCTTAAAAAATAGCTTCATGAGAGGACAACTTTTCTATTTTTTTCTTCTTTTTTTAATGGTTTCCTGTGGAATAACCCATAATGTACCCAAGGACCCATATCCCAATTCATTCGATAAACCGAATATCGTCAATTCATTTGTAGACCAAAACGGCAATTTCTATCCGGATAATTGGCGTAAGACGTATGGTGCCCCCCCTAAAAGCGGTGACATCAATGCCTACTCGCTGATGAAGATCGCAACGGAAAAAGGCCTGGAAAGCCAGCTGAAAAGTTTTGAAAAGACCCGCATGTTGGCTGTGAAGAGTAAAGTGAAAGCGAAAGACCGCGTGTTTATCTTTGTACATGGTTTTAATGCACCGTCTGATGAAGTCAATGAGAGCTATGAATATATGCGTAAGCTGTTGAAGCTCAATTCAAATAAAGATGAGGTCGTTAAATTTTATTGGGATGGTTTACATACCACGAATCCCTTTAGTGGCGCCAAAGTTTGGTTTTCTGCTACCTCATTCAGTCAGATGGCGGGTGAATTTGGACTACGGAATTTGTTAAATAGCATCCATAATAAAAAGATCATTTTAATCTCCCATAGTCGGGGAGCATCAGTCGTGCTGAGTGCTTTAAGCAGCGCAACATTCAGCGAGAGTTTTGCTAAGGGTACGTTAGAGAACCACAATGTAGATGTTGATGCGGCGAAAAAGCTTGCGGAAAATGGCAATGACATTACCTGCATTATGCTTGCACCGGCGATAGGTCTCGATGACTTTAAGATCAGGGATGTGACTTCGGGAACGGATTCATTCTGTAGTTTGAGCAAACAGGTGAAGAAAATCCATATCACCATCAATAATACCGATGTGATGTTGAAGAAGTTTGTTGGTTTTTTATCCAATAAGCTGAAAGCAACGGATTTAGGATATAAAGCTGATGTCTGCAATGAGTTGGTAAAACATTATCCGATCATGAAGTATACGGATTTTACCGGTATGAAAAGCCATGATTTTAATAAATATATCCGCAACCCCAAATTTAAAACCATGTTGAAGGCCGAGGGAATTGCCGTTAATCGTTAGCACCATGAAACATATTTTTAAGAGTCTCTATTTTCAGGTTATCGTCGGTATATTGGTCGGTATTTTCTGCGGCGCCTTTTTTCCGGATTTTGCCGTAAAGCTGAAGCCGTTGGGGGATGCCTTTATCAAACTGATCAAGATGGTGATTGCCCCCCTGATCTTCAGTTCGATCGTCATCGGAATTGCCGGAATGCAGGATGTGAAAAAAGTGGGCAAGATCGGACTCACCTCCATTATTTATTTCGAAGTCATGACGACGGTCGCATTGATCATCGGTTTGATCTTTGTCAACGTGATTCAGCCCGGTACAGGCATGAATGCCGATCCGTCGACCCTGGATATATCCTCGGTGTCACACTATATTTCGGAATCCAAGAAACCGCATAGTTTCATGGATTTTATCATGGATATTATCCCGGAGAATGTTGTCGCTTCAGTGGCTTCAGATAATCTGCTGCAGGTACTGGTTTTTGCGGTACTCTTTGGGGTCGGCATGACCAAGATCGGTAAAAAGGCCTCAGAGCCGGTGATCAATGTGCTACAATCTTTTCTAAAGGTACTTTTTGCTATTATTAAGATGGTGATGTACCTGGCGCCTATAGGAGCGATGGGGGCGATGGGGTTTACCATTGGCGCATTCGGTATTCAGGCCCTGACCAAGCTGGGGATGTTAATGGTAAGCTTCTACCTGACTTGCATTATCTTTATCGTGATTGTGATCGGGGCCGTATTGCACTTCTATGTCAAGGTTAATATTTTCAAATTTCTGAAGTATATCAAAGGTGAAATTTTGATTGTATTGGGCACCTCCTCTTCGGAATCCGCATTACCGGGCATTATGCAGAAAATGGAAGATGCGGGCTGTGCCAAATCGGTCGTGGGACTGGTGATTCCTACGGGCTATTCCTTTAATCTCGATGGGACGAGTATTTATCTGACCATGGCTGCGGTATTTATTTCACAGGCGCTGAATATGCATCTGAGTCTGGAGCAGGAAATTACCTTACTGCTGGTGCTGTTGCTGACCTCAAAAGGAGCTGCGGGTGTGACGGGAAGCGGCTTTGTGACTTTAGCGGCAACGCTCCCTGTTGTCGGACATGTGCCTGTCGAGTCCGTCGCATTGGTCTTTGGCGTAGACCGCTTTATGAGTGAGGCAAGAGCCATCACCAATCTGATCGGCAATTCAGCGGCGACGCTGGTGATCTCAAAATATGAAAATAGCCTGGATGAAGAACTGCTACATGAGAAACTTGGCTGATAGCGTATGCTGTATTGAATAGTTGACCTGCAACCGCGAAGAATAGGGGGCAGCATAAAAGAAAAACAGGGTGTCCAATTTTTATTGGACACCCTGTTTTTTATCTATTATTCTAAATTTCTGAGCGGCGATTACCCCTCTTTTTTTGTGTTTTCAATTCCCTGGGATAGATCTAAGGCTCCATCTACTTTTTCTTCCAGAAGTGCGAGCTTGATTACCTGTGCCATTTCGGTCACGTAGTGGAACTGCATATCTTTGATATAATCTTCCTTGATTTCAAGAATATCTTTTTCGTTGGATTTGCACAGTATGATATCTTTGATATTCGCCCGTTTGGCGGCAAGGATTTTTTCTTTTATACCACCTACCGGTAACACTTTTCCGCGCAAGGTAATTTCCCCTGTCATCGCCAGTTTTTCTTTCACCTTACGTTGTGTAAATAAAGATGTCAGCGCAGTGAGCATCGTTACGCCAGCGGATGGACCATCCTTAGGAATGGCACCTGCCGGAACGTGGATATGGATATCCCAATGGTCGAATACGTGGTAGTCAATGCCAAAGTCGGCTGCATGTGCTTTTAAATAGGCTAAAGCAATGGAGGCGGACTCTTTCATGACATCTCCCAGATTACCTGTCAGGCTCAAGCGTCCTTTTCCGGGACTTAAAGAAGATTCGATAAATAAAATATCACCACCTACCGAAGTCCAGGCAAGCCCGGTTACGACACCGGCGACATTATTGTTTTCGTAGATATCTTTATCAAAGATCGGTGCCCCGAGGATATCCACGACATCCTGATCATTGATGCTTGGGTTGTAATCTTTTTTCATGACGATGCGTGTGGCAATACCACGGACGATCGAACCAATTTTCTTTTCCAGTCCGCGCACACCGGATTCGCGGGTATAGTCTTCGATGATTTTTTCGATGATCTTACCTTTTAGGGCAACATCCTTGGCAGCCATCCCGTGCATTTCGCGCTGTTTTGGAAGCAAGTGTTTTTTCGCTATTTCAATCTTTTCTTCGATGGTGTATCCATTGACTTCGATGATCTCCATACGGTCCAATAAAGCGGGCTGGATGGAACTCAGCGAGTTGGCTGTTGCAATAAACATCACTTTGGAAAGGTCAAACTCCATTTCGACATAATGGTCATAGAAATGCGTGTTTTGCTCAGGATCCAGCACCTCCAATAAGGCCGAAGAAGGATCGCCTTTAAAATCAGCATTCATTTTATCAATCTCATCCAGAATAAACACTGGATTGGCCGTGCCTGCTTTTTTTAGCGATTGGATAATACGACCGGGCATGGCACCGATATACGTCTTGCGGTGGCCTCTGATTTCGGCTTCGTCACGTACGCCCCCCAAGGCCATACGGGTATATTTGCGGCCCAATGCTTTGGCGATAGAGCGGCCCAGAGAGGTCTTACCCACTCCCGGAGGGCCTACCAGACAAAGGATCGGGGCTTTCATATCATTTTTCAATTTCAATACCGCAAGGTATTCAACGATACGCTTTTTGACTTTTTCCAATCCATAGTGATCTCTGTCCAGGACTTTTTGCGCCTTATTTAAGTCAAAATTATCTTTGGTTGTTTCATTCCATGGAAGATCAAGCAGGAGCTCCAGATAATTCAGCTGAACAGAATAATCTGCCGCTGCTGGATTGATACGTGATAATTTTTCAAGTTCCTTGTTAAAATGTTTTTCAACATCAAGAGACCATTTTTTTGTTTTACCACGTTTCTTGAGCTCTTCAAGCTCCAGGTCAGGTGTGTTTCCGCCCAGTTCTTCCTGGATGGTTTTCAACTGTTGGTTGAGGAAATAATCCCGTTGTTGCTTGTCCAAGTCAACGCGCACCTTGTTCTGGATCTGATGTTTCAGTTCCAGCATCTGGATTTCTGTGGTCAACAGTTCCAGAAGGAGTTTGGCGCGGTTTTCCACTTTTGGGATTTGTAGCAACTCTTGTTTTTTGATCATTTCGACATTGATGTTCGACGAAATAAAGTTGATCAGAAAAGAGGGGCTTTCAATATTTTTTATTGCTATACCAGCTTCGCTAGGTAGGTTTGGTGAAAGCTGAATAATCTGCAATGCCATTTCTTTCAAGGTCGAGATTGTCGCTTTGAAATGTTTGGTCATCTTAGGTTTCGCCTCGTTGAATTTCTCGACACGAGCTTTCAGATAAGGTTCGGTCTCGACGATTTCCACCAGGTTGAAACGTTGCTTTCCCTGAATGATTACGGTGGTGTTTCCGTCGGGCATCTGAAGTACTTTAATAATATGGGCAACAGTACCCACCTTATTCAGTTCCTCAAACCCAGGGTCCTCTACTGTCATATCCTTTTGGGAGACCACACCGATTGTTTTGCTGCCCTTATAGGCTTCTTTAACCAATTTGATGGATTTATCCCTTCCTACAGTGATCGGAATGACGACACCGGGAAATAATACGGTATTGCGTAAAGGCAAAATAGATAGTGCTTCTGGAATTTCAGCATTTGCCATATCGTCTTCATCCTGCTGTGTCAATAGGGGGAAGAATTCTGTGTCTTCCGTAACGATTGGAATAGCCTGACTGAAATCAAAAGTTTCGAATTTGCTCATAGTGTTTATTTTGTGTATTTGTCAGTCGCTGACATGTTGTCGGTAGACGTTCAAATTTTAAGCTTCAAATATTGTTTCCCCTATAGTGCAAGGGAAGTGCCAATTGCTAAAAGGTAGCAAAATTACTAATCTATTTTTTAGAATATGAAAAAAAGGCAGGTTAAATAAAATTTATCTGCCATTTGTTGGATAAATAGGCATAATAATTGTAATATTGGAATATGAAAGAATAAACGATGGCAGATTCTTGCGAGGGGTGAAGCAATGGGTTATTTTTTCATAGGGTAATAAACGATCAATATTGGTCAATAATAAGGTATATTGAAAAAACGTAACTATTTAGATATGAACTTAAAATCACTTAAATTAGGTTTGTTCACAGGAGTTTTTGCTTTGGTCGCACTTAGCGCCAATGCACAACAAAAACAAGCTGAGCATAGCAATGCCAATGTGAGAATGGGGCAAAAAGCTCTTTTGGACGGTGACTTCAAAAACGCAGAGTCATACTTGACAAAAGCTTTACCTGAGGAAGGCAAAGATCCGGATGTCTTGTATATGTTGGGTTACTCCCAATTTCAAAATGGTGATTATAAAAAGTCTGCTGAAACATTCGGAAAGGTGGTTGCTTTAAATCCTAAAAATGCAAATGCGCTTTACTTCAAAGCGAAAGCAAACAACACGCTTGCCATTCAGGCAAACAAAGTGTCTGCGGCAAACAAAGAGCAGTTGTTGCGCGTAGCGATTGAAGATTATTCAAAAGCGATTGCCATCACACCTACAGACTCCAAATTTTACCAAAATAGAGCGATCGCGAACCGCGATCTAGGAATCTTGATCGGTACGGCAGGTACACCTAATTACAACAAAGCAATGGCTACAGATGCTTATAATAATGCCATCAAGGATTATGAAAAGGTATTGAGCTTTGATTCGTCTAAAAAAGACATTCAGACAGAAGTCAAAAAAGCTAAAGTGTATAGAGATAACTTGAAATAATCTGTACGACAGATAATAAAAAGGGAAACCCAGCCGGGTTTCCCTTTTTTTGTGTCCGGCTGTCCCTTACCTTTTCTATTCTTTCTGCTTTCCATTCTTTTTGCTGAACCAATGTCCTGCGATGGTATCTGCATTTTGACAGGTCGGTTCTTTACGCTGTCTTTGACAAATTTGCAAACGAAATGTTGGGCAATACTGTTCTATACTTGAATCAACAAGAATTTAGTATATGGAAACGAATCGATTGTCAGCGGAGATGCAGGACATTTTAATCAGTCAGATGACGAAAGAAGCAGAAGCCGCACAAATTTATTTGGCTCTGGGCGTTTGGGCCGATGATCAGGGCTACGGTGGAATTGCCAATTTTCTATATCGGCATGCGCAGGAGGAACGGAATCATATGACAAAAATCATGGGTTACATCCTCGAGCGTGGCGGCCGTCCCCGAATCCAGGCGATTGCGGCACCGCCATCAGATCCGAGCAGCCTGACTGAATGTTTCCAACGTGTATTTAAACATGAGGTGGACAACACTGAAGCAATTTATCGTATTGTCAATCTGGCTATGGAGCAGAAAGATTGGGCGACATGGAATTTTGCGCAATGGTTTGTCAAAGAGCAGATCGAAGAAGAGAAACTTGCTCTTGAGCTGATTGATAAATTAAAGATTGCAGGTGGAGACCGGGCTTCGGACGAATCACTGTTTGCATTGGATTCGTCCTTGGAAAGCATGCCTGACGATGTGCCTTTGGCACGCGAAGCAACAGCTGAAGATCCCAAATAATAATGGCCCCAAATAATGTCAAGGAGCTATTCTTGTATCATTTGAATGGATTGGAATAGCCCATAAAAAAGCAGGGATTCTTTTTGGATCCCTGCTTTTTTATGGTTGTTTTAATTTTTTATGCTGAGTGGGAGGTAGACGCCAAAGGTCATATTCCTTCCCATATTGTAAACCCCATAGCTCGGATCGTCCTGCGATAATCTTCCCGGGCGTAATCTGCTCAAGGCATCATAATAGCGTTTGTTGGTTAGATTGGATGCCGCTGCATATACCTTCACTTGTTGTTTTCCTACGTGTAAGGTAGTACCTATTCCGGCGTTGATCAGTGAATACGAATCTGTGGCCGTTTCAAAGGTTTCATCAATGCGATTCTGTTTAAAATAATTGTCTAAACCTACCGATACATAGAAAGCATGTAGGCCATTGATCTTAGGTTCGAGACGTAGCGTGTTATGTAAAACACCTGCAGGGATCAATGCCAATGGCCGGTCAAAAGTCTTGTTTTGCGCATGTGTATAGGTAAATGTGTTGTCCAGGTGAACCCAGTTGAGCGGATGGAAGTTTAAACTCCCTTCAAAGCCAAAGAGATTGGCATTGACCTGGCCATAGCGATAGACATCGTAGGTCTGTTCGTTATTATCTTCATCAATGATGGTTTTGGTATCTCCTTTTTTAGCCGAAGCATAAATAAAATTATGGATATAATTTTCGTAGATGCCGATGCTGCCCGTGACGATGCTATGTCCAAATTCGAGGGTGGCATCTGCCTGGAAACTACGTTCTGCCTTCAGGTTTTCATTTCCGATTTCATAGCGGGATGTCCCTTCGTGTACACCATTGGAACCAAGTTCCGCTGGGTTAGGTGCTCTGAAAGCTGATCCTGCATTGGCTTTGAAGTTAAAATCTTCACTGAAACTATGCGTATACCCCAGCGCGCCGCTAATATTGCTGAACCTGTTTTTAAATCCCGGAAATTGTTCCTCATTATCGACAAGGAGCTGTTTACCTTTGGTATGGACGAAATCGTACCGTAATCCCATATTAAAGGTATTCTCGCCCCAGCTTTTCTTGGCATAACCAAATGCCCCCAGTTCGATCTGGTCATAAGCCGGGATCAAAAATTCAACGCCCTTATTGGTGCTATGTTCCTGACTGGCGCTGATACCAACAACATGCTGCCAGCCGTTTCGTTCCGCCAGGTAATATTTAGCATCCAAAGAATAAGTATTTAAATCGAAAAAGAGGGAAGGAGTTGCCGACTCCAGTTCGCGACGTTGATTTTTTTGGTAGCCCAGATCCAGTTTTAAATTTCCCGAACCGATCACAAAATTATTGTTGAGGGCAAGCTTATAATGACGGATGTCCTGTTTTGGGAAATCCAATGTCCGGCTTTTGGAATTATTGTATAAAGGATCTCCGGGGTCGGCATCGTAAAAACCGATGTTATTTTTGAGGTAAGAGAAGTTGAGGTGTGAATATCCCCATTGTTTGTTCAAACCCAGCATTCCGCTGAAATTCGTATTATTAAAACCGCTATTGATATAGCGTCCTTCTGGTGTATTGTAGGCATGAGCATTTTGATAAGATCCACGCCCGCGCCATACAAAGCCATTTTCATTACCTGTAAGCATCAATGAATTATTGGTCAGGCCATTGTTGGTCGAGTAGCTCGAAAGTAATTCACCTTTTATCTGACCGGCAGTGGGCACACTGGGTTCAAGGATATTGATGACACCACCGATGGCATCCGATCCGTACATCAGCGAAGCTGCTCCCCGCAGGACCTCTACACGGTCCGGTTGGTTCTGGTCAATCTCGATGCCATGTTCGTCCCCCCATTGTTGGCCCATTTGTTTTACACCATCATTGACGGTGACAACGCGGTTATAGCCAAGACCGCGGATGACGGGTTTGGAAATTCCCTGTCCTGTTGTAATCTGGCTTAATCCGGGTACCTGACGTGCAAGTGCGTCGATCAGGTTTGTCGCACCGCCCTGCAGTTCGTCTTTGGAGACAACGGAGACAGAGGTGCTGTTTCGACGGCTTTGTGAAGTGACAAGCGTACCTGTAACCACGACTTCATTTGTTTCGATAATACTTTCATTCAATGCAAAATCGACAGTCACATCTTCCGATGTCAGCGCTATCGTTTTGATCAGCGATTGGTAACCAATAAAACGTACTTCGACGAGATAACGTCCACTCGAAGGAAGTGATTTGAAAGCATAATGTCCCTGTTGGTCAGAAGAGGTGCTCGAGCGCAGCTGGAGCAGCGAGATCGTCGCTCCGGCGATCGGTTGATTTGTTTTTGAATCTGTCACTCGACCAGAAATGGTTGCAGCAGTAGCAGAAAATAGCAGGAAATAGCAGACAAGCATGAGTATGCCGTCTTTAATTTTGAGTTTCATCTGTAAATATTTTTATGCCATCGTAGATGGGACGTTATCGAGCTGATGGCCTGTCATACCGATCATCCGATTGTTGAATATGAAGAAAATTCATGATGAAAACGGCAGCACTGATCGCTAAAACTGGGAACAGGGAAAGCCGATATATCATCGCATACAGCCGCTTTCGATAAAAACAGCCATTGTTGCATATTGGATCAAAATCAACACAAGGGGGGACCGCGATTGCCCGATAGCAATGCCCTGACCATCTGGTCGCCGGGTACAAAAAGACCAAATACTATTTCCCGTTCGGGAAGCAAAAATTCGCTTTGGATGAAACTAAAGAGTAGTTGCGGATGTGAATTTTGGTCGCAGATGGAGCATTTGGGATGGTCTGCATGATGTTTTTTCGAATTGCAGTCCACGATACTTAATACCGACGGTTTATGGGAATGGGTATAGACAATGAACTGACCGATTAAAAAGGTCATTAAAAGCGTAAACGCTGCTAATTTGTTCAATGGAATACCGCGCACCTTGTTTTTTCTAAACTGTCGTCTTTGTAGACATATAATGGGCAAATATAAATAAAAAAACAAATAAAGCAATGATGTTGCATTTATTTGTTTGTATTGGAAGGGGAAATAAAAAAAATGTCCTTATGGATTCACATAAAGACATTTTTTAGTAGTTTATTTTTTGGATTGTACAAACTTTCCAATAATCTCATATTGATTTGCATCGAGACCTTGTACATCCTGTAATTTTATGATGCTATACAACGAGTCGCTATAGTAATCCAGTTTTTCATTGCTATCGTAGAGGGAGTTTGCAATCTTTTTATCGATATGGATATGTTTGACCTTTTCGTTGTTGCGATCAAATTCGATCCTGAGTTTTTGTATCTGCAATTCTTCCTTTTTGGCGGTAAACTCTGTCACACAATCTACAGCTTTGACATCATAGAGGGCAGGATCAAAGTTTTTACTGATATCTGCCGACTGAAAAGCTGAAAGTTCATTTTTCCAGTTTGCGATTTTAATTTCACGTTGTTCTTTTTCACCGTCTTTATTGACAGATTTTAATACCGAAGGATTGAGCTGCTGCAGGCGTTGCGCTTCGGCACTGAAGAAAGAGTCTACTGAAAAGATATCCGTCGTCTTTTTAGGTTTCTGTTGACCCGAGGGGGAGCTACAGCTCCAAAAAAGCAGCGCACTTCCCACCAGTAGTGGAAGTGCGCTGTTTAATTTTTTATATAGATTCTTATTCTGATACCAATACATTTCCTGTCATTTCAAGAGGGATATCTACGCCCAAAAGTTTAAGGACGGTTGGAGCGATATCTCCCAATTTACCATCTGCTATTTTTTTGTAATGATCATCTATCAAGATGCATGGAACCAAATTCGTTGTGTGTGCTGTATTTGGTGAGCCATCCTCATTGACCATAAATTCTGAATTGCCGTGGTCAGCCAGGATGATAAATGAATAACCATTTTTCAATCCAGTTTCCACTACTGTTTTTGTGCATTGATCCACCGTTTCTACTGCTTTTACAACAGCCTCAAATACACCGGTATGGCCTACCATATCCGGATTGGCAAAATTAAGGCAGATAAAGTCAGGCTGAAGGGTTTCCATATCATTGACGATTGCTTCGGTGATTCCACTTGCAGACATTTCAGGTTGAAGGTCGTAAGTGGCTACTTTCGGTGAAGGTACCAAAAGACGGTTTTCACCTTCGAATTGTTGTTCACGGCCGCCGGAGAAGAAGAATGTCACGTGTGGATATTTTTCTGTTTCAGCGATACGGGTCTGTGTTTTCTTGTTGGCTTCCAAAACTTCACCGAGTGTATTGGTCAGGTTATCTTTTTGGAAGACAACACGTACATTTTGGAACGTTTCATCATAGGCAGTCATGGTGACATAATACAGGTTTAATGGCGCCAGATCATACTCAGGGAACGCTTTTTGTGTCAGTGCAATTGTGATTTCACGACCACGGTCTGTTCTGAAATTGTAACAGAAGACCACGTCACCGTCCTGGATTGTTGCTACTGCGGTACCATCTGTATTCACCAATGAGATGGGTTTAACGAACTCGTCGGTTACACCGGCATCGTAAGATTTTTGGATGGAGGCAACCAAGTCATTGGATTTTTCGCCTTCGGCTTTCACCAATAGGTCGTAAGCCAGCTTAACGCGTTCCCATCTGTTATCACGGTCCATCGCATAATATCTACCGATGGCAGAAGCGAAGGTGCCTGAGGTTGTTTTTAGATATTCTTGTAGATCTTTGACATAGCTGATCCCGGAATTGGGGTCTGTATCACGACCGTCAAGGAATGCGTGGATAAATACCTGGTCACTGTTTAGTCCGGCATGTTTTGCGGCGTCACAAAGACCTTTCAGGTGTTTGGTATGCGCATGTACGCCACCATCGGAAAGCAAACCGATAAAGTGTACTTTTTTATTGTTTTCAAGCGCGTATTTAAATGCGTCCTGGATAACGATATCTGTATTGAATACGCCGTCATTTACGGCCTTGTGGATACGTCCTAGTTCCTGGTAGACAATTCTTCCGGCGCCAAGATTCATGTGACCGACCTCTGAATTTCCCATCTGTCCGTCGGGAAGGCCCACGGCTTCACCGGAAGCTTCCAGACTTGAATTTGGGTATGTGTCCAATAAATGATCTAAAAATGGGGTATTTGCAGCTTCAACTGCATTTGATTTATCATGTTTTCCGTATCCTAGTCCGTCTAGGATCATGAGTGCAACTTTTTTCTTATTCATCGTATAACAAAGATAACCTTAATTTTAGAATCTATCAATGCATCTTTAAAATCTTCCCTTGTTTATATCTAATAATTTTATAGGTTTGTGGCATAGTTTATGTTCGGTGTAAACTATGCTACCTAATAATTGATACATCTATTGTGGAAACTGTTCTATTTTATTCTGAGCTATATGAAACTTTTTAGCTATTGCGTATTTATATTTGTCTATAGTCTTTTTATACACACTGACGCCTCAGGGCATAATTCGAAAGATTTTAATGACTTAGCGCAGCCTGCTTTACAGGTCGAGGAATTGTCTTTGGGAAGTATTTCCGAAGAACTTAAAACCTATTTAAGGGAGGGGAATGCAAAGAATATAGCTAAATATTTTGGATCCAACCTGACCTTGTCCATTTTGGGTGAAAACGGGGTGTATACCAAGTACCAGTCTGAGATTATGCTAGCTACATTTTTTAATCAACATAAACCCAAGACAGTCAAACTGACCCAGGCCAGCAACGCGAATAATGGTTATCAATACTACACCTTTTCACTGGCTACCGAACAGGCAAACTACCGCATATTTATTAAGATCGGAGCTGGATCCAATAATCAGTCCATCGAGGAACTTCGGGTCGATAAAAGTTAAGCCAGACACTATTTTTTTTATCATTCTATTTTCCGATTAAAAAATTATTCCACATCTTAGCCCAATAAATTGTATTTATGGAGAAGGAAATCAAGGACTATTTGGCGCAATTTGTAAAACAATCAGTCGCGGAGGATGTTGGGGATGGCGATCATACCTCATTATCCACGATTGCGGCAGGAGCGCAGGGCGAAGCGAAACTGATCGTGAAAGACGATGGCGTTTTGGCGGGTGTTGAAGTTGCCCAGGCGATCATCAGCTACATCGATGAGACCTTAACCTGTGACGTGTTTATTCAAGATGGGAGCCAGGTAAAAGTTGGTGATATAGCCTTTTTTGTGCGCGGGAATATTCGGAGTATTTTGTTGGCAGAGCGTTTGGTGTTGAATGTGATGCAACGTATGAGTGGCATTGCGACGACAACCCGAAAATATGTAGACCTGTTAAAAGGTACAGGTACCCAAGTATTGGATACCCGTAAGACGACACCTTTACTCCGTGTATTGGAAAAGGAAGCAGTCAAAATCGGCGGGGGCACCAATCACCGTTTTGGTTTATTCGACATGATCCTGATCAAGGACAACCATGTGGATTATAGTGGCGGAATTGTACCTGCATTGACACGTGCAAACGACTATCGAAAGAAATTAAATAAACCGATAGAAATAGAAATTGAGGTCCGAAATTTTGCGGAACTTGACGAAGTTCTTAACTTTGGCGAAGTGGACCGAATCATGTTGGATAATTTTTCACCTGCGGATGTGGCCGAAGCTGTTAAAATTATCGGTCATCGATTTAAGACAGAAGCCTCTGGAGGAATAACATTTGAAACCATTCGGGCCTATGCAGAGGCTGGAGTAGACTATATCTCGGTGGGCGCTTTGACACACAGTGTCAAGAGTTTGGATCTTAGTTTGAAGGCCAAATTATTATAAGAACTGATTTAATTTAATGATATCGATTTATTTAGTAATTGCAGTATTACTAGCTTATTTGTTTGGTTCTATACCTACAGCAGTGTGGTTGGGTCAGGCATTTTATGGCGTAGATGTGCGTGAGTATGGGAGTGGTAATGCTGGAGCGACTAACACCTTTCGCGTATTGGGCCCTAAAGCGGGATCGATCGTGATGTTTGTAGATATATTTAAAGGCTGGACAGCAACAAACCTGGCTTATTTAATAGAACTGGGGCAAAATACGAGCGATGTCCAATTTGTCAACTTTCAGCTGGCACTTGGCGTTATTGCGGTATTGGGGCATTTGTTTCCTGTGTTTGCGGGATTTAGAGGTGGAAAAGGGGTGGCAACCCTGTGTGGTATGATCCTCGCTATACATACACCTGCCGCTTTGGTGTGTGTTTCTGTGTTTATCATCATCTTGCTGACAACCCATTATGTTTCGCTCGGTTCCATTTCAGCAGGTTTTGCATTTCCTTTTAGTTTGGCCTTTATTTTTAAAACAACCATACCTTCTGTGCTGCTTTATGGGATAGCCATCTGTATCCTGTTGTTAATTACCCACCAAAAGAATATAGAGCGTCTGTTAAAGGGACATGAATCCAAGATTTATCTGTTCAAGAAAAAATCGAAAGAAAAAGAATAGGCACAATAATTGTATCCTGTAAAACGGATTTTAATAGAATATTATGAAAGGCATATTTAAGTATTCGGCTATGGTTTTGGCCTGTGTTGCGCTAGCATCGGGGATGTCAGGTTGTGCAACTTCAGCGGTTACTGGAAAGAAATATTTGAAATTGGTCAGTGCTGACCAGGTGAATCAGCAGGCAGCATTAGCTTATAAAGATTTTTTATCGAAAAATAGTGCAAAGGTGATTACCGGTACAGCCGATGCGGCAATGGTGAAACGTGTGGGTAACCGATTGGCAACAGCGGTAAACCAGTATCTGCAAAGCAAGGGTATAGCCAATAAATATAATTTCAACTGGGAATTTAACTTGGTGAAGAGCGACGATGTGAATGCTTGGTGTATGCCGGGCGGTAAAGTTGCCGTATATACAGGAATATTACAGGTAACGCGTACGGAAGCAGGTATGGCGACAGTCATGGGGCATGAAATTGCCCATGCGATTGAAGAGCATTCCGTGGCTCAGGCATCCAACCAGATGGCTTTACAAATGGGTGGTCAGATCTTGGGCTCAGCAGCGGGGATGACGGGTAGCAGTTCACTAGGTATTTTTAACAACCTATATGGCTTGGGTGGCAGCTTGGCACAGTTGAAATTCTCACGAAGTGATGAGTCTTCTGCCGATCAGGCCGGTCTGATTATTATGGCATTGGCCGGTTACGATCCGAATGAAGCCATTGGATTTTGGAAGCGTATGGCATCGGGCAGTCAAAAAGGGCAACCTGAATTTTTGAGCACCCACCCGAGTGATGCCCGTCGTATTGCGGATATTGAGAAACAGATTCCAAATGCAATGCGGTATTACAAAAAGTAGAGATGTAATTTAATTATAATAGAAAGGGAGCATATCAGATGCTCCCTTTTTTGTTTCAGTTTATGCTATTTTGGTTTTATACGGCAGCTATCGCATCAGAGATACCCATGACGATGCCGAGAATAAGGCCCAGAAAATTAAATGCGATCGTGATAATGATGATGATCCCGATGAATTTATAATGTTTTTTTAGGGCATCGAGGCAGAGTTCAAGCTGAATGCTATCGCGGTTTTCTATTGCTTTTCGTGCTTTGGATCCGAAATTATACAAATAATAAATTGGGAGGCAGGAGAAAGCCAGGAACAGGAGATAGAGCACCCCGAAGGTGGATATTGTACCGGCCGAGACATATTCGCCCTGACCGAGGGATAAAGCACTCGCGCCAAAGATCAGGCTAATCATGGTGATGGCCGATATTCCGATAAAAATAAAACAGACGATAGCCAAAAAATTGGCCCATTTAGCTGCTGAAGCTAAGAAAGCGAGCCCTGCTGGAGACAGTTTAATGTCAGCGGGTTCGTGAAAAGAGGAATTTTGAATACCGACTTCCATGAGAAAGAGAATTATAAAGGTGTGCGAATTTCTAAAAAGTTATCCATTTTTTAAAACAAATTTTTATTAGAAAACCAGTTCGCAGGGACAATAGTTTACTGTTTTAATACAAATCCTAGGTTAGTAGCGTCATTGCTACAAAAAAACGAGTTGATTAATAAAATGCTCGGTTGACAGAAAGTTAGTGAATTTTTTTTAAAAGCTTTCTTTATGATTGGAAGAATGTTGTTACAAACAGGATGGTTTGATGCGGTGTGGAAAACTATTTTGTTTGGATTTGATTCTTTGTTAATGGCAGTTTAAAAGGTGTTATAACGTTTTTTTTATTTAAAAATTGTGTTAGAAAGTAGGAATTTGCCGGTAAATGTTAGGAAATGAATGTGCTGTAGTGTGTTAAGTTTATATTAAGTCCTTTGTTATTTGAAATCTCTTAGTAATTTTGCTTAACATTTTTTAACAAATCACATTATATGAAAAGATCTTTACTCTTTTTCGCTCTTGTAATGGCCAGTTATGGTGCTGTACAAGCTCAGGTCACAACAAGTAGCGTTACAGGTATTGTAAAAGAAGCAAATGGCAGTCTAACTTCAGGAGCTACAATCAAGGCAACGCACGTGCCATCGGGAACGGTTTATTCGGGTTCTTCGAATGCTGCAGGTCGGTTTAATCTGCCAGCGATGCGTATTGGCGGTCCTTACAAAGTAGAGGTAACCTATGTAGGACAACAGCCTATTGTGTATGAAGATATTTATTTAAAGTTAGGGGAAGCTTTTTCACTTAATCCTGTTTTTACAAATTCAGGTACAACTTTAAATGAAGTTTTAGTAACAGCAAAAGGTGGTAAATTAAATGCTACAAAAAGTGGGGTTGCAACAAATGTTGGATTAAAGCAAATTCAAGAGTTGCCGCAAATCAGCAGAAGTATTACAGAATTTACTCGTATGACTCCTCAGGCTAATGGAACTTCGTTTGCGGGTAGAGATTCTCGTTACAACAATCTACAGATTGACGGTGCAAATTTTAATAATGGCTTTGGAACAGATACAAAGAATCCTTTACCTGGGGGGAATTCACAACCTATTTCATTAGATGCAATCGAAGAAATATCTGTTAATATCGCGCCATTCGATATTACACAATCGGGATTTACAGGTGCAGGAATAAACGCGGTTACAAAATCCGGTACTAACCAATTTCACGGATCCGTTTATGGGTATTATAATAATCAGAACCTCAATGGGTTTAGAATCAATAAAAAGAAAATAGATTACGGTGAAGGCACAAAACAAAATTATGGTTTTACTTTAGGTGGACCAATCATCAAAAATAAATTATTTTTCTTCGTAAGTGGTGAACGTGAAGCTGCTACTGGTGTTAATGCTTCTGGTGCGAACTTATGGAAAGCATCTCAAGACGGTGTAGCAAATGTTGCTCAGAATATAACCAGAGTGAAAGAATCAGATTTAATTGCTGTAAGTGAACATTTAAAAAACGTATGGGGCTATGATCCTGGAAGATATCAAGGCTATGCTGATGAGGCAAAACAACATGGTAACAAATTTTTAACTAGAATTGATTGGAATATTAGTGAAAAACATAAGGCTTCCTTTAGATATAATTTACTAAAAGGAACCTCGATGCAACAAGCGAATTTTAACTCTGGACCATCTCCAAGATCCGCTTCAGGTAGGGTAAGTGAAAATTCAATGGTATTTGAAAACGCTAATTATTCTTTTGAAAATACAGTGAGTTCGTTAGCTGCAGAGTTAAATTCTAACTTCAATTCACAACTTTCAAATAAGTTTTTATTTACTTATACACGGGTACAAGATAAGCGAAAATCACCTAGTAAAGGATTGTTTCCGTTTGTTGATATTTGGGATGGTAGCAGTTCAGGAAGCAACTATATGAGTTTCGGAACAGAGTTGTTTTCTTATTTGAATGACGTTGTAAATGATAATTTTTCATTTACCAACAACTTAACTTATTCAATTGGAAAACATACATTTACTGGTGGTGCCGCATTTGATATACAGAAATTCGGTAACTCTTATACTCGTTCAGGAACAGGTTATTACCGTTATGCTTCCGTAGCAGATTTCTTAAAAACAGGCACTCCAGAGGAGGTCGCTCCAATAATGTATTCGCTTACTTATCCTTACGAAGGTCAGGATACATATTCGAGAATCAGTTACGGTTTAGCTTCTCTTTATGCTCAAGATAAAATTACTGTAAATGATCAATTTAATGTGACGGTGGGATTGAGAGCAGAATTGCCGATTTATATGAATAAACTCACTCCTAATAGCTCGATTGATGCATTAAAACTATTAGGAGTCGATGGGAATGAACGTAACTATGCATCGGGTAAATGGCCTAAATCACGTGTTATTTTGTCTCCGAGGGTAGGTTTTAATTATGATGTATTTGGAGATAAGTCCTTCATGGTACGAGGTGGAACCGGTATTTTCTCAGGTCGTGTACCATTCGTATGGTTAACGAATATGCCAACAAATGCAGGTGTTCTACAAAATGTATTAGAACCCAAAAGTTATGATGATGTAGCAGGTTGGATTGGAAAAGTTCAATTCCATCCGGAGGATCCTTATTATTATGTAAAAAATCCAATCTATTATAAAGATAAAGAAGGTAAAGACGTAACGCCATTTATTACAAATCCAAAGGACGGAGCTCCTGATTCGTTTGCTTTGGTCGATGATAATTTTAAAATGCCAACAATTTGGAGGTCAAGTATCGGTGCAGATTATAGAATCCCTAATACACCAATAACTTTAACCACTGATATTTTGTATACTAGAGATGTAAATGCGGCATATCAATTCGGGGCGAATAGAAAAGCAACAACTGAGAAAATGACTTATGCAGGTGTAGATCGTGACTTTTATCCAAATAACGGATCTTACCAATATAATCAATCTATCGGTGGAAACAGTGCGGTCGTTTTAACCAACACAAAAACTAAAGGGCATGCTTTCTCTGCTACATTTGGAGGTTCATTATCACAATGGAACGGCTTATCTGGATCTATTTTTTATACGTATTCAGAAGCTAAAGAGGTTTCTGCTAATAATGGATCTAATGCAAGTTCTGCATGGTTAGGCTCTCCTGTAATAAACAGTCCTAATCAAGATTTTTTGAGTATTTCTGACTATGCAATTCCACATCGAATTGTTGCTAATGTGAGTTATACTATTAAAAACACAACATTAGGTATTTATTATAATGGAGCTAATCAAGGGCGTTTCTCCTACTATCATAGTTTTGACTTAAATGGTGATGGAATTACAAATGACCTAATCTTCCTCCCGAAGAATACTAGTGACATGAAATTTGCCAATATCATGAAGGGATCTGACATTTTGTTCTCTAAAGAGCAACAAATTGAAGCTTTTGATAAGTTTGTTAGCGATAACGGATTAGAGAAATACAGAGGGCAAATTTTACCGCGTAATCAATTCTTAATGCCTTGGCTGAATAGATTTGATGTTCGTTGGACACAGAATTTGTTTAACAATATCGCAACAGAGAAAGATAAATTACAATTCACAGTGGATATTATAAATGTTGGTAATTTATTCAACTCTAAGTGGGGAGTACAAGATGTAATATTGACTAATGGAAGAGCAATATTAGGTAAGGTAGAAAAAAATGCTGTAGCTGATCCAACTTTCCAAATGTTGCAATATGATGGAAAATTAGTTACGTCTCCTTTTGTTCCGGCAAGTACAACGGCAACAACATGGTCAGCTATGATCGGTTTGAGATATTCATTTTAGATAGTACGTCAGTAAATAGAAAGCCTCAGGAATTTGTTCTTGAGGCTTTTTTGTGTTTCTGAAAATCAAAAACCAAAAAAGAAATGTTAAACTAAATAAATTAATCTATACTTTGTTCTCTCCAATCAAGTATTTTCCTACTTTCTTTAATATTTTTTCTGAGCTTACTCGAATCTTGCCCGGTATTTGGTAGACTATTTTCCTCCTGCTTCCTTACAGTGGTATACCAACATTGTGAAAAATATAGGGGAATAGTAGGTGAGACTTGACGTAATCGTAGAAGATCTTTTAAGGAAAGCCTCTGTATAGTAGTTGCTATGCAAAGATCTAGCGCACGAATTTACCACAAAAGAAACTGGGGCATATTGATCAAAAACTCCATTCCGAAATGTAACGGCTTTATCCACTACTTGGAAAATGCAAGTAGGTGTTAGCTATATATTCTAACCCAAGGTGAACTTCTAATATAAAGAGATCCCGGCCAGTATTGCCGGGATTTTTTTATTCAATAGTGTAAGTACATCTATCTTTTTTTTACAAGCCGGGAGAAGGACGAACAATTTGCTGACAACGTCAACCGTATCAACGTCCTATTTTCTTTTCCATTTTTACCGACTTTATTCACCCTTTTATATTCTTTTGGTTTACATTTTTCCTACTGTTGACCTACTACAGTAGGCCAACAGTAGGCCAACAGTAGGAAAAATGTAGGTCAACAGTAGGTGAAACTTAAAACGAAGCTAGGAAATTATAGAAGGAAAGTGTTTGCTTTATAGCCTTTATTCATTTATCCAATATAGTTAAGTTTTGGGAAGAGCTATGCTGATTCCAAATCATACCACGTGTGTACTTTTATGCCTCCTTTTTCGCTTACGAAACTTTGCGCACCAGAATACAAAAAGACATAGATCTATCGTTGTAGAATCAAACGCGTAGACGTTGCCTTCAATATTGAAAATCCCGGTCGCGCGTTTTTCTCGGGCTTGGGGAATCAAATAGTAAGCATACTCTTCAAAGTTCAGATAAGATCTATCATGATTGACCCCTGCCAAAGATAATCTGGATATGTTCTTACCCATTCCCAAGTGGTAGCACTTTGAATGATGGGCTTCGATAGCTATCACCAGATCTCTTAAACTTTCACGATTGGAAAGTTGACCGAACATCAATACAAGAAGCTGGTTCCAACAGGTGAAGTGCTTCACGTATTTGTCGCCATCATACTTGGCAACAATACGGTTAAATTTACTTCGGTTGAGAAAGGAGGTCAATTGAGCGAAAACGTATTTATCTTGAAACATGGGGTGTCAGATTCATCTGATACAAAACTATGTTTTCAAGTTCATTTGGTTGAAAAACCTCTCTAAACAACGGGATAGCAATGATAAAAAATATATAATCATTATTTCAATCAAAGCCGATCGACATCTGTCCGATATATTTAGTTGTATTGTATAAACTAGCCGATCTGTTTAGTTATTTGTCTGTGTTATTTCACCGCTCCAATTTCTCTGAACTAAGGGGGTTTTAATAATGATGTTGCCGTCTGGTTGCAGTCTAACATATATTTTTAAGTTGGTTTCGAACGGAGCGGCAGTATTTAATCTTATTGCTGGAAGGAATTTGGAGGTGCCATCTTTAAAAAAAAATGTTTCTCGATCTGATAGAATTTTTTTTATCAACCTAGAAAAAGATGATTCCCTTCCAAATAATAGCTCAGATTCTTTAAAAACACCTTTTTTGTCTATTCTAACTTTGAAAACTTGTATCGAATCTATAGGGGCCTTGAGTTTATTATTTTTTAAGGCAGAGCTTATCTTATTCACTAAATCAACATTTCCTGCTTTTAATTTTGGTGGAGTAGCCCAAATATTCTCAATTAATTGTTTTTTTGTCGTCTGGTCAAGATCTCCATTAAAAACTTCGAAATCTGTTCTCTCTCTTTTGAAAATTAATGCTTTAAAATTTTCATCAATTTTCAATGAATCGTTTATAGCAATATTTTTAAGATAACTTTCGGATGTAAGTTTATATATTTCTGGGTACTTTTTTGAAAGAATAAATATATCTCCTTCAAAATCGAGATTGTAGGTCTCATTTACTTTTTTATCTAAGAAACTTATTATAACGTAGTAAGGCTGTTTAGCTTTATAGGCCAAATAAACTGATTTAATATTCGGTGTCTTTTCATATATCGTTTTTTGAGGAGCAATTGATGTAGTTGATGAGTGCTCTGTTTTTGGACCATTATCATTTAATTGATCTCGTTTTTGAGCAAGAGCTGCGATAGAGTATGAAAATATAATGAAAAGCGATATTTTTAAGATATTTATCATAAGTGTAAATTTAAACTAACTACTGTAGAGATAATTCAATTAAAAATTGAATCTAATCAAATTATTTCTACAGTAGTTAATGGCCAAGAAAAGATAGAATATTTATATTATTTAAAGTATTTTATTTGGTATCCTTCTCCCCAATACGTAGGTCCATTAGGACCGTAAGGTTGCTTGAAGGTTTCTTCATTAGATATATTTTCAACTATATTATAGACACCTCCTTTTGCCTCGTATGTTCCGTCAGCTGGATTATATTTTCCCGCATGAACGATGTCACCTGTTTCGTCGTAGATAGCAACGAAGTTTGATTCATTTTTAGAAACTTCACTATAGTAATCTTTTACGAAATCGTTAAGTTTTCCTTCATCTACACCTTGTGTCAAAGGGCTATCTATAATCCAAAAATCCCCATCTGCTAATGCATAGCCTAAACAGTTGGATTTCTCTCTTTCATAAGGAGGTCTCCTTTCTCCTGTCTCAGGGTCTAATACTGATATCACCTTGTATACTTTAAAAGTTTCCTTACCAGTGTTTAATTCATACTCTTCTAAGAGCATTTGATTATTGTATGTATTGTCAATATGCCGGGGCGTAGATGTTCTTGTTGCTACCAAATTTCCATTGCTGTCTCTTAACCATGGTTCATCTGCTCCTGTATTATTTGAATTATCGTAGCCACCGTTATTTCCATAATCTCCTGGATAGTCTACGGAACTCGAACCTCCATTAGCCCATGGATCATATTGTCCTCCCCATGGATCATTATTTCCCCCTCCGGGATATATATCAACTGGCGGAAGGTTTCCTCCATTGTAGGTGGGATCATAAAATTGGAAGCCTCCTTTTATAACTTGCATTCTTTTCATTTCCAATTCAGGGAAATCGTCGATTGTCATTTTTTTTCTTGATTTCATTTTCTTTAAGTTTATATGTTTTATATTTAACAATAATTTTCTAGCTTAAATATAGTAATGAATTTAGAGAAAACCATAGAAAATTTTGTTAATTTAACTTTAAATGAGTGTGAATTTATTCTGTTGTCTGGTAGTGCCGCTGTGGGACATTTTTCGGGTATGTCGGATATTGATCTAATTGTAATAGACCCTGTGTGTGATTATTTTAATAGATACGATCTAGAATTTGAGAATATAAAATTTCAAGTATTGTATTACCCCCTACATAAAATAAATCATGCTCTTTGGCTTGATTATACAAGTAGTAAAGGACATATTATTAATTTGATATCAAAATCTAAAATAATAAGAGACAAGAATAATATTTTGTTAAATCTGAAAAATAGATGTTCGAAAGTCTTTTTTAAAGGGCCTCCCAAATCAGATTATCATAATTTGAAGAAAAGCTGCTATCAGCTCGATAGATCTATATCAGATCTGTTGTCTTCAAACGATTTATCGTCGAAAATTATTACGGCAACTAGTATTTACCAACAACTAATAGCGATTTATCTCATCAGAAATAATAAATGGTTGTTTACTGATAGATATGTTTTGGATTTATTAAATCAAAATCAACAAAAGGATTTAGAATATATAACACAATCTTTAAAAAAGGGGATTTCCGAAGGAGATTTTGGTGAATTTATTGCGATAAGCGATGATTATCTGAGATATGCTAATTCGCATCCGCAATGTTCAGCAAAGGGGGCAGGCGTACCATTTTTTTTTGCCAATTATTTATGCATACAAATAAAGAGTACGGACCATGAAGCTACTAATTTATGTTGCAGTACAATTGAAAGAAAATTAACAAACTCGTTTGGCAAAACCTTTTTTAAAATATTATTTAATGAGATAGAGGGGGAAAATAATCCTTCGATTATCTTTGTCTGTTCTTTTGAAGACAATGGATTTCGTTGGAAGAACTTTATGGGTGATTTAGAATGGTATAGAGATATCAAACCGTACATCTATTATCCCATTGAAATAGATTTGCATCCGATGATTATTGAAGAGAGTTTAAAAAAATGCCTTGATCACTTTAGTATTTTTTTATACCATAATATCAATTCGGTTAATTATAAAATTTCCAAAGGTGATATTGTGGGATTATGCAAAGTAATTTTGGAGTTTTTATTGCCTGAAGAATCTTTAAATGAATTTAAAGAAAAACTATTTGAACGTTACTTTGTTTCGGCCTATGATACAGGATATCTTACTACAAAAGCTCAGTTAGTAGATTCTAAAATTAGCTTATTGAACAGATTGGAAAGGGAGGTGCAATATTTTTCGACGAAATTTGTTGATGAATGCTTACAAAAAGGATTGAAATCATACTTGAATAATATATTCGAAATTTTAAAAAAGGTTCCTCATTCATCAATTGTTTTTGTGATATATCCATTCTATGACACTTTTGTCGAAGAAATTGTAGATCATATTCTTAATCTCGTATTATCACTTTTTTTGATAAAAAAAGAACATCATTGCTTCATTTATTATTCGCTAAAAAATATTTAATAGAATGTTTAGTTTTCCGTTTTACAGGCAATTAGAGCAAATGGATTGCGGTCCAGCATCATTGAGAATAATAGCAAAATACTATGGAAGGAGTATCTCATTGAAGTATTTACAGGATATTTGTAATGTAACGCGTGAAGGGGTATCCCTATCTGATTTAGCTAGAGCAGGAGAGAGAATAGGTTTTAAAGTCTTAGGAACAGAACTTAAATTTGAGCAGCTCACAAGTATTCCCCTTCCCTGTATTGTGCATTGGAAAAATAAACATTTTATTGTTGTCTATAAAGTTACAAAAAAGAGAGTGCTTGTTTCTGATCCATCAATTGGGCTGATTTCATATAAGCATGAGGAGTTTGAAAAATATTGGATTAATTCTTATGTTTCTAAGGGTGTTGCATTGTTATTTGAGCCTACAGCAAACTTTGAGGATATTGATCATAACACCTCCTATTGGAAAAAAGACAATACTATTAAATCTATTGCGGGGTATCTGCTGCCTTTTAGAAGGTTTTTATATTATCTTCTTGGAATAATGTTTTTGATAATTTTGATTCAATCCAGCCTTCCATTTATTACGAGATCAATATATGATGTAGGTATCCAAACTCAAGACATCAATTTCATATTTATAGTTCTGTTAGCTCAAGTAGTGCTCTTATTAGCTGTATCCTGTGGAAATTTGATTAGAGATATTTTAATTAAGCATATTTCTGGAAGAATAGGTATAAGTTTAATATCTGACTATATCTATAAACTTAATAAAATGGCTTTATCTTATTTTGAAAAACGCTCCACAGGAGATATTCTTCAACGAGCACAAGACCATGATCGTATTCGAACGTTTATCACTCATTCTGGTATAAATACAATTTTTACCAGTGTTACAGTGCTTGTTTTTTCAACAGTTTTGGCCATTTATGATTGGAAATTGTTTTTAGTTTTTTTTATTGGAAATTTAATTTATCTTTTTTGGAATTGGATTTATGTCAAAATGCAAAACAAGGTCGACTACGGACTAGCCTCACTAGATGCTAAAAACAATAATTACTGGTTAGAAACCGTCGACGCTATCTACGATATAAAGATAAATAATTATGAACAAGCTAGGAGATGGTCTTGGGAAAATCTTCAAGCATCTATTTTCAAAATGAATATGAAAATGATGTCTATGACGAATCAGCAATCATTTGGTTCTCAATTGATCAGTAATTTAACGAATTTGGTCCTAACGATTATGTGTGCACTTTCGGTGATTGAGGGGAAAATGAGTACGGGAACAATGATCGCTGTACAGTTTATGGTGGGGATGATGTCTCCTCAATTGGCTCAATTAGTTACTTTTTTCCGATCCTTTGAACATGCAAAATTTAGCTTTGATCGTTTAAGACTATTAAATGAACATGAAAATGAAGGTGAGGGAAAAGAGATGACAATATTTAATATAGATACTCAGAATTTTCCTCCTATTCTTTTAAAAAATTTATATTTCAGATATCCTGGGGTCGAACATATAGCCCTGCGGGGGATTAATTTGATAATACCTTCAAAGAAAATAACTGCAATCGTAGGTGAAAGCGGTAGTGGAAAAAGCTCGCTTTTGAAACTGTTACTTCGTTTATATAACCCTTCTTCCGGTGAGTTGTTCCTTGGGGATATAAATTTTAAAGGAGTTGAATTAACAAAATACCGTGACATGACATCTGCGGTATTGCAGGAAAGTAAGTTGTTTAATGACACTATACTCAATAATATAATTTTAGGAAGTGAATCTATTGATCAATCATGGCTTTCTCAATGTATGGAGATTTGTTGTGTTAAAGATTTTATACAAAATTTAGAATTGGGATTGCAAACAAAGGTTGGACAAGCTGGTGTTAAATTAAGTGGAGGACAAAGCCAACGTATCCTTTTGGCTAGGGCACTTTATAGAAATTCTAAACTCATAATATTAGATGAGGCAACAAATGCACTAGATGCAAGGACCGAAAATAGGATTATGAATAATCTCTTTCGGGAGTTTCAAGAAAAAACGGTAATTATATCTGCTCATCGTTTAAGTACAATACGAAAAGCTGATCAGATAATTGTAATTTCTGACGGAACTATTGTGGAAATTGGAACACATGATCAATTATATCTTCAAAAAGGTGAATATTTTAAACTTATCGAAAACCAATTAGGAACCGAGGAGTTATGTTAAGAAATGAAAAAGGGACATCCTATCGTTCAGAAGAGCTAACTGAGATAGTAGAGTCTATGCCTAGTAGAAATTTTATATATGGTATTATACTTGTTTTATCCATTATTTTTTTTGGATTGGGATTAAGTTACATTATAAAATACCCCGATATTATCAGAGGGAAGGCTGTTATTTCGTCCACTTCATCCACCCTGCAATCTGTAATGCCTAGTTCAGGTTTAATTATCTTTAAAGCTAAGCATGGAGAATGGATTGACTCCAACGAAATTGTAGCAATTGTTAAAAATTCGACAAACAATGATGATGTTTTAGAGCTCATTAGATATATAGATAGTTTAGCAACTTATGTAAATAATGATAGATTGAATTTAATTAGATTGTTACCTGAAGGATTAAATTTGGGAGAACTTCAGCAAGCCTACAATCAATTTCGCAATGATTATTCGAAATATATGTCGTTAATAAATTTAGGGGCCTTTGAAATTAAAGCAAGAGATATCAACAATTTAAAACAAAAAAACAAAGATATCCAAGAGCAAAAAATACAGTCTATTTCTCTTAATAGGCGTTATTTAAGCTTACACGCTGAAAATCTTCATAAAGATTCAATCTTATTTGAGAAGAAAGTTATATCTGAACAAGAATATCGTCTAAAAAGAGCACAATATCTTGGAATGGAAAAAAGCGATTTCACAGACAAACAAGAATTATCTAATTTAAAATTGCGTGATGAAGAATTTCAAAAGGCTTTGAATGATTTGAGGATTGATTTTACAGAAAAGGAAGAGGTATATAAGAATTCATTGATATCTTCGATTAATAACCTCAGAGCTCAATCTCAAGAATGGGAAAAAAAGTATATTTTGAGAGCGACAATTCCTGGGACTTTGCAAATTGAAAATCATTTGAAAACTCAGCAATTTTTGGAGTCCGGCAGACCGGTTTTTAGTTTAGTGCCAAAAAAAATATTATTGACGGCGGATGTAAGCCTTAGATCTCAAGGTGCTGGTAAAATAGAAATTGGTGATCGAGTTAACTTGAAAATAGAAGAGTATCCATATGAAGAATTTGGTTATATTAAAGGAAATGTTAAGGAAATATCTGCTAGTACTACAGAATCAGAGAAGGATGGTAATTTAAATATGCTTTTGGTGGAATTTCCGGATATGATAACCTCTAGGGGAAAAAATATTAAATTCAAAACTGGTATGACAGGTCAAGCAGATATTATTTTGAAAGATAAAAGATTAATCGAACGATTTTTTCACAATATTAGCAAAATATTTGAAACTTGATTTTGGTATGTTTTCCAGTTATCTTTCTGGCTATCGCTGCAACTACAGTATTAATATCGATTATTATAAATGGGGAAATGAGAATGACTTGTTCTAGGTTTCATATAAAAAATAACAGTATCCATCCTACCAAGTACATATTATAGCTTAGTTGTAAGGGCGTAGCTTTGTATCATGAATATGCAAGAAAAAAGAGCCTCGATGCTTCCGTGATAGCATACTGGCAAACAAGTGGAAAAAGCAAAAAAGCGTACTGCACTGAGAATGGCATCAACGAAGTCAATTTTTATTATTGGTTTTCGCGCATTAAAGAAAATAACAATGTCAGCGGAAGCTTCATCACAATCGATAAAGCCATTATAAATAACGATAAATAACAACCCGATTCTTTTTTGATTATCGTCAGGTATTTATAATCTTTGTATAGATTATAATAAATAAATTATGGGAAATTCCCACGAGCAGTCTCTAAGTATAGCGTTGCCAAACCCCATCCGGTATTATCCCATGGGAGATCAGGCGATTGTCCTCTCTTTCGGCGATACGCTTTCCGAAGCGCTCAATACGCAGGTACGTAAGGTTGTGGCATCTCTCGCAAATTGGTCACAGCCCGGTCTTATCGAATTTGTTCCGGCCTATACGACGATCACGATTTACTATGATCCGCTTACGATTACCTATCGGGAGCTATTGTCGGCGCTCCAAATGATTGTACAAGATATACCAGAGGATACGGAATATAAAGGCCTAAAAAAGGAAATCCCTGTCTATTACAATGGGGCTGACCTGGCTTATGTCGCCCAATATAATGGGTTGACAGAGGAAGAAGTTATCCGTATACACAGTACCCCCGAATACCGGGTATATATGATCGGTTTTGTTCCCGGATTTCCCTATATGGGCGGTATGGACAGTCGGATCGCGACGCCACGAAAGGAGGTGCCCCGCTTGAAAATAGAAGCGGGTGCAGTCGGCATCGCGGGGGAACAGACTGGCGTTTACCCAATCGAAACTCCAGGTGGTTGGCAGATTATCGGACATACGCCGAAGAAACTGTTTGACCTAACGCGGGAGAGCCCTTCGCTACTTGAAGTGGGTGACCGCGTATGCTTTGTTCCCATAAGCTATGATGAGTTTGTTCAACAAAAAACGAAAAGCAATGGGCATTAAGATTGTCAAAGCAGGTATGCTAACAACGATACAGGACCTGGGGCGCTACGGGCTACAGCGTTACGGAATGGCTGTGAGTGGGGCGATGGATAGCTATGCGCTCCGTCTTGGTAATGGCATCCTCGGAAATCCGGATAATGAAGCCGCTATAGAATGTACTGTTCTTGGACCGATAATTTACTTTGAACAGGCTCAACTTATTTGTCTGACAGGGGCAGACCTGTCGCCCATGATTGATGGTAATCCACTGCCCATGTGGAGACCAGTCCTGGTTGAGGCTGGTTCACTGCTCTCTTTTGGCCGACCACATTTAGGTTGCCGGGCTTATATTTGTTTTCAGGGGGGGCTTGATATCCCCGAAATATTAGGAAGCAGGTCGACCTATAGTAAAGGAGGATTAGGTGGCTGGCAGGGAAGAGCGCTTCATGAAGGAGACCGCATCGCTTTCCGACATTACTATACGGGCAAAGATAGCTTGTTCCATTGGAGCATGGATCCCGGCCTATATCCTGACCTCACCACGGAGGTTATTCGGGTGCTGGATGGACCTCAATTTGCCTGCTTTGAAAGTAACGCGCAAAAAAGCTTCTTTTCGGATGTATTTACCATCAGCAACAACTCAGATAGGATGGGGTACCGGCTGACATCCAAACCGCTTCGGCTAACAGAACAGAAGGAACTGTTGTCAACGGCGGTGACCTTCGGGAGCATACAGGTGCCGCCTGATGGCAATGCGATTATCCTAATGGCTGACCATCCGACCACAGGTGGTTACTCGGTGATTGCACAGGTGGCCACCATAGACCTGCCGCTTCTGGCTCAAAAAGGACCAAACGATCGTGTCAGATTTGAACGGATTAGCCTGGATGAGGCACATGGCCTACTGAAGAAACAGCATACGCAATTAAAAAAACTGAAAAGTGCAATCGCATTGAAATATGAATAAACAGCTTACCGTAGATTTGAATTGTGACCTGGGCGAGAGCTTCGGCTCTTGGAAAATGGGCGATGACGAGGCGATCCTGCCTTATGTTTCCGCAGTAAATATTGCCTGCGGTTTTCATGCCGGAGATCCCGCAACGATGATGAGGACTGTTCAGCTCGCTCTGAAGTACAAGGTCAAAATAGGCGCCCATCCCGGCTTTCCGGATCTGGTAGGTTTCGGTAGGCGTGAGATGCAGCTTTCAGCGCGGGAAGTGTATGAACTGGTCGTGTATCAGGTGGGAGCGCTTGCTGCTTGTGCCAAAGTTCAGCAAACGACTTTGCAACATGTAAAACCGCATGGTGCGCTTTATAATATGGCGGCAAGAAAACCTGAACTGGCAGATGCTATCGCAGCAGCCATCTATGATATAGACCCCGGACTTATATTATATGGGCTCTCGGGAAGTGAACTCATCAGAGCTGGCAGAGCAAAGGGATTGAATGTTTATAGTGAGGTCTTTGCCGACCGTACTTATCAACAGGATGGCACATTGACTGCAAGGTCAGATAAACATGCGCTGATCCATGATCCTGAACAGGCCGCCGAGCAGGTGTTTGGTATGATTAAAACCGGAAAAGTTATTTCCCTGCAAGGTACTGCCGTCGATATCCGGGCCGATACCGTCTGCTTGCATGGCGATGGCGAAGAGGCCGTTCAATTTGCCAAGACAATCAACCAGACGTTAAAAGACAAGCAGATACTTATCCGATGAAACAAAAAAATACCTCAGCGCTTATTGGTGCGGCATTGTTGATGGCGACATCGGCTATCGGTCCGGGATTCTTGACCCAGACCACGGTTTTTACCAAATCACTGGGCGCCAGCTTTGGATTCGTAATTCTGGTTTCGATCCTGATTGATATTGGCGTTCAGCTAAATATCTGGCGTGTGATCGCCGTATCCGAAATGAGGGCACAGGATATCGCCAATAAATTGCTGCCCGGGCTAGGGGGATTTATTTCCTTGCTTATTATCCTCGGTGGACTGGCATTTAATATTGGTAACATCGCCGGGGCTGGACTGGGGCTGGAGGCGCTCTTTGGTGTTCATGTCATGACCGGGGCCTGCATCTCTGCATTGATCGCCATTGCTGTTTTTATCAACAAGCAGATCGGCAAAGCCATGGACCGTTTTACGCAGCTTATGGGAGCAATTATGATATTGGCTTTTATCTACATCACACTGATATCTTCGCCACCATTGGGCGAGGCGGTACTGCGTACGGTGGCTCCTGCAAAAATTGACTTTGTCTCCATCATTACGCTGGTCGGAGGAACTGTCGGTGGCTACATCACTTTCGCGGGTGGTCATCGTCTGATTGATGCGGGGGTAAAGGGATTTGATGCTTTACCTACCGTCAATAGGAGTGCTGTCATGGGGATATCTGTTGCTTCGCTGGTCAGGGTATGTCTATTTTTAGCTGCACTGGGGGTGCTGAGCCAGGGTCTGCTGATCGAGGATGGTAATCCTACAGCTTCGGTCTTTCGGCTTGCTGCTGGCAACTTTGGTTATCGCCTGTTTGGGCTGGTGATGTTTGCCGCTTCAATTACATCGATTATCGGTTCGGCTTATACTTCCGTATCATTTATAAAAACATTCAGTGCACGGATCGCTAAAAATGAAAATTGGGTTATTATTGCCTTTATCTTGATTTCGACCATCATATTTGTTTCTGTAGGTAAACCTGTTCATTTATTGATTATCGCCGGTGCGGTAAATGGGATTATATTGCCCGTCTCGCTGACGGTGATGTTAATCGCTGCCTATAAACCGGCAATTGTCGGTGTCTATAAACAACCGTTGATCCTCACGCTGATTGGCGTGACAATCGTTGTCCTAATGGCCTTTATGAGCCTGCGTGTGATGATGGATCTATAATTTTTTGACGGTGCAACCGCAGATGTCAATATTTCCACCTAAATGACCGAAAATTACCCCTCAAAAAAGCAGCGGCATAACGATATTTGGTATAATAACTAAATATAAACCCAGCTGATGATAACTTTTATGAGGTCGATACTTTCGGGTATTGCTGTGTCTTTGGCACTATATGCTCCGGCACAGAACATAGATTTAAAAAACTGGCCCGAAGCGGCCAATCCCATGACCGTTGGCCGTTTGGTCGCGCAGCGTTTTGTCGAAAGTCCACATAACAGCTTTAAACCGCCGGCACCGCCCAAATCCATTACTTATCCTGAAGTATGTACCTGGTATGGGGCATTGAAGTTTGCGGAAATCTCTCAGGACAAAGCGCTGCTCGATAAGCTGACACAACGCTTTATGCCTTTTTTTGATACCGAGAAGCATCTGGTGCCGCGACCTTGGCATGTGGATTTCGCGGTATTTGGAACGGTTCCCCTTGAACTTTTCCGGCAGACAAAAAACAAAACTTTTCGCAAGATGGGAATGCGTTTTGCCGATGCGCAATGGAGTATTCCTATTGATTCGCCCCAAACGGTGAAAGATTCCTACCAAAAGTTTCTGGACAAGGGGCTGACCTGGCAGACACGCTATTGGATAGATGACATGTACATGATCACCATGCTGCAGTCCAAAGCATTTCAGGTGACCGGGGAGCGTAAGTACATTGATCGTGCAGCACATGAAATGCTTGTCTACCTCGATACCATTCAAAAAGAAAACGGCCTTTTCTATCATGCCCCGGATGCCCCTTTCTTTTGGGGTAGGGGAAATGGCTGGATGGCAGCCGGGATGAGCGAATTGCTATCTGCTTTGCCCAAGGATAACCTCAATAGACCTGCCATTTTGGCCTCTTACAAAAAAATGATGGCCAGCCTCAAAAAATATCAACGTGAAGATGGCTTGTGGGGGCAACTGATCGATAAACCGGAATCCTGGGTAGAAACTTCGGGTTCGGCCATGTTTACCTATGCGCTGATCACAGGCGTGCGGAACGGCTGGCTTGATGCCAGTGAATATACGCCAATCGCACGTAAGGCTTGGTTGGCGCTGGTCGGGTATATCAATAAGGAAGGGGATATTGCCAATGTCTGTGAAGGGACAAACCGAAAAAATGATTATCAGTACTACCTGGATCGAAAACAAAAAACAGGTGATATGCATGGGCAGGCGCCAATACTCTGGTGCATATATGCCCTGTTAAAAAAATAACCCATTATGGAAAAAATCCTGATTATCCTGTTGCTGTTGCTCTGTAGTCATGTAAAGGCACAGCCTATCCAATGGAAAGAACAATACCCCGGTGTATGGAAGGGCACCTTTGGTCAACCTGAAAAATACACCCTGCTGGGTGCTGCGGGTATTGAACCGCGCGCTTCGACACTGGAACAGCTGCAGTCAACGGACTTCCCGCTGCCGAAAATGGAGGTTCATGCCGAACTGATTGACGGGAAAACCTATGTGCGGATGCCATTGACAAAAAATGAACAGATCTATGGTCTGGGGCTGAATTTTCAGACTGTTCACCAGCGCGGCAAGATACTTAACCTGCATGTGGACCATTATGGCGGCAAGGACAACGGACGCACACACGCACCCGTTCCTTTCTATGTCTCCTCCAAGGGCTATGGTATACTTGTTAATTCCGCACAGTATCTGACCTACTACGTGGGGACTGCTGTTCGTAAAGACGCCAAGGAGCCGGCAGAGGCCAAGGATCGCAATACCGATAAAAGCTGGAACTCGCGTCCTTATTCGGATGCGGTGGAGATCTATATCCCGGCAGCAGGTGTAGAGATCTACGTCTTTGCAGGTATCAATCCCTTGGATGCAATCAAACGGTATAATCTATTCTGTGGCGGTGGTACATTGCCTCCACGATGGGGACTGGGATTTACGCAGCGGGTACAAAAACTCTATACGGCCGAAGAGGTACTCCATGAAGCCGACCAATTTGAAGAGCATGGTTTTCCGCTTGATTTCATTGGTCTTGAACCCGGATGGCAGTCGCGGGCCTATCCATGCACGTTTGAATGGGATAAAGGGCGTTTTCCGGATCCCGCTGCTTTGATCAGGAAATTGACCGCCAAGGGAATCCGTCTAAATCTTTGGACAAATCCGTATATCTCACCCGAAGCCGGGATCAGTAAGGCGATCGAACCTTATACGGGCTCCCATACGGTGTGGAATGGTACGGTACCAGATTTGAATCATCCCGAAGCCAAAAAAATCCTGGCTAAACAATTCATGGATGCGCAGCTCAACATTGGCGTCAGTGGTTATAAAATGGATGAAGTCGATGGTTACGATTATTATCTTTGGCCCGATATGGCCAAATTTCCATCGGGTATTAGTGGTATCCAGATGCGGCAGACCTATGGTGTACTCGCGCAGAAATTAACCGATAGTCTGTATAGAAGTCTGAATAAGCGCACCTATGGACTGGTACGCGCATCGAATGCCGGAGCCAATAATTTGCCCTATGTTATCTACAATGATTATTACAGTCATCAGGATTTTATCACGGCACTGGTCAATAGCGGATTTTGCGGTGTACTGTGGACGCCGGAAGTGCGGGGATCGAAAACAGGGCAGGAGTGGCTACGTCGCTTTCAGTCCGTTGTCTTTTCGCCAATGGCCATGATCAATGCCTGGTCCAGTGGGACAAAACCCTGGTCTTTTCCCGAAGTCGCCGATCAGGTGAAATATTATGCACAATTGCGGATGGAGCTGATGCCGTATTTATATTCCGAATTTGCAAAGTATCACTTTGAGGGTACGCCTCCTTTCCGGGCGATGGTATTGGAGGAAGGTTTCCAGGGGCAGTCCAAGGCGGTGCTGGGCAATCAGGATCTGGAAACAAATCCATATCTCGAAGCCGTCAGCAGGGAAGTCAAGGATCAGTATATGTGTGGTGAATATATACTGGTCGCGCCCTTATTCGCTGGAGAGTCATCCCGAAAAGTGTTGTTGCCAAAAGGTAATTGGTATGATTTCTATACTGGAAAATACGCGGGTAATGGAGAAGAGATCGTAGCCTCGCCGGATATGGACCGCATACCGGTCTACGTCAAAGATGGTGGTATTATACCCATGATGGGCAGCCGTTTACATGCACCACTTTCAAATGAAAAGGTTGATTTGACCATCCGTCATTACGGGGAGAAAGAGGGAAGCTATCGGCTGTATGATGATGATGGTGTGAGCTTTGACTATGAAAAAGGAAGCTATGCCTGGCGTAGGGTGTTGGTCAAAAAAAATGAAAAAGGGAGTCTGAGTGGCGAAATATCCAAACCGCAGCAAGGAAAACCAAATACGTTTGGAAGGGTTCAATTTGAATTTATGACAAAATAGGAATAGTAAAACCGCTTGTCACTGATGGTGGAATCAGGTGCTTTTTGGGATAAAATGACCATTTTTTACTGCTAAAAAGAACAGAATTTACCCCCTTTGACAAGAGGAAGTACCCGATATTTGGGTAATAACGAATTATAAACAATAACCAAATAAGGAAATACGGGTTAGTCTGTCATTAGCTTCGGTCAATAGCGAAGCCGGGACGAAATGGGAGCATGATGGTCCGAATTCCATAGTATAGTAAATAACCAATTAATAAAAATCTAACTTATGATGAAAAGTATCACAAAAATGGGGTGCTTTGTACTCTGCCTATTTTTACTAATGGGCAGTATGGGCTTACCGCTCTTTGCCCAGCAGAATATCCGGATTTCAGGCAAAGTGAGCAACAGTAAAGGCGATGCGCTACAAGGGGTGAGCGTCCGTATTAAAGGAAAGAGTCAGGGAACGAGCACAGATGCCGCCGGGAAGTATCAGCTTGAGGCTGCTCCTACGAATATCCTCGTATTTAGTCAGGTCGGCATGAAAGAGGAGGAACGGGCCATTAGCAGCCAGCGACAGATTGATGTACAGTTGGTCGAAAGCGATAATGCGCTGGATGAGATTGTAGTGACCGGCTATGGTAGCGTCGCCAAAAAACGAGACCTAACCGGGGCAATATCTTCTGTCAGCGCAAAAAAAATTCAGGAAAGACAACCCATTAATCTATTTGATGCCTTACAGGGACAAGCTGCCGGCGTACTGATCGTTAACGATGGTGGTGGTGCTCCGGGGGCAACAGGCTCCATACAGGTGCGGGGAACCTCAACGTTAAACGGTGGTAACGGGCCTTTGTATCTGGTCGACGGTGTTATCAATCCGGATGGCGCAAACATTAACCCTACGGATATCGAAAATATCGAAGTGTTAAAAGATGCTGCATCTGCCTCAATCTATGGATCGCGCGCAGCAAATGGTGTTATTTTGATCACAACCAAGCGTGGTGCAGAAGGAAAACCGCTGATTAACGTCAATTACAACCACCTGTTTGGCCGTCTGGCACACTATATTCCGGTGAGTAATTCGGCTGAAGTGCGCGAGTTTAGAAATATACAAGGACAAAATAGCAATATAGACTCGCTAAATCCAAGCTTTAATGCGGATAATGATCTTCAAAAATTGCTTCTCGGCAATCTTGCGCAAAAGAAAGAGATCAAGTTGAGTATAGGTGGTGGCCAAAAAAATCTTCGTTATTACAGCAGTTTAAATTATCTGGATGATAAGTCCATTATCCTGAATAGCTATGCAAAGCGTTTGCAGTCGCGGATCAATGTGGAGTATCAGGCCTCATCGAAACTGAGATACTCCAACAATATCTCCTTTGCCTGGCAAAAAGGCAATAGCATTCCAATTGCCAATACGGTGCGTGTCGTTATGGACAGGCCGGCCTATTCGCTGATCTATTATCCTGACGGATCATTGACGAGTTATGTTGGATCTAAACGAAATCCGGTCGCCAATGCATTGTATGAACAAAATATTGACGAAACCTATTCTGGTCAATTTAATAACCAATTGGACTATCAGTTGACGAATGATCTCAAATTGACGACTTTGTTCAATGCGCGGTTGGATAACTTGCAAAATACAGGTTTTTCGCCTCGTTTTCTATCGGCCAATAAAGATCAGAACAATGGATCGAATGAATTTACCAAGACTTTCTCCTGGGAATTCCAGGCATTTGCCAATTATAACAAAACATTCGCACAGGACCATAACGTATATGCCCTGCTGGGATTCAGTGCCGATCGTAGACGTTTCGATCGCTTCCATTCTGAATATCTGAACAGTGTAAACGAGGAGGTCCTGGTCACATTTCCGGACTATCTGACCTCATCGAAGACCTATACATCGGCGACTGCAAATGCAACAGCCTCGTTATTCAGCAGAATTGGCTACAACTATAAAAGCCGTTACCTCCTGCAAGCTTCATATCGAAGAGATGGTTCCTCACGATTTGGACCGAGCAACAAATGGGGGAATTTTTTCTCGGGATCTGCAGCTTGGCGTTTTTCGGACGAAAATTTTATGAAATGGGCTAAACCGGCATTACAGGATGCTAAACTCAGATATAGTTTTGGACAGCTAGGAAATGATAAAATAGGGGATTACGAATCTTACGCCAAAGTAGCATTTGGTGGAAATTATAATGGTGTGGGGGGAGCTTCAATGACGCCGACATTAGGTAATTATTTGATCAAATGGGAAATGACCACGCAGAACAATGTGGGCTTGGATCTTACCTTTCTTAATGGAAGATTGGGCTTTACGGCGGACTACTATGTGAAGACAACCACGGATCTCTTATATCCAAGGGAATTGCCAAAAGAAACCGGATACACAAAACTACAGGTAAATGTGGGATCAATCCGGACCCGCGGAATGGAGTTTGTCGTTAATGCCCGACCGATCGTTCAATCGAATTTTACCTGGGAAATCAATGGAAACATCTCCTTTGAGCGTGGCAAGGTCGTGAAACTCGCCGACGGTATTCCCTTCTTTCCGGGGAATAAATGGTATCTCGAAGAGGGAGGACGCATCGGTAATTTTTACGGATGGCGTAATCTCGGTGTATATGCTTGGGATGAGTCCAATGCCTATAACGACAACTGGGATAAACTGACCCTCGTACTTGATGACCAGGGGAAGCCATTGTATCGTGACGGTAAACCTGTTTATACATCAGACGGTCAAAATTACGAGGGCCCGGTGCATCATCTGTATGCTCCCGACGGCAAGCTGAAGGGGGGCGATGCCGAGTGGTTCAACAACAAACGCGATAGCTTGATCAATGACGATGACCGCATGATCCTGGGAAATCCTACCCCTGATTTCTACTTTGGTTTTATGCAGACATTTACCTACAAACGCTTTTCTTTAAATGTGCTGTTCAATGGGGCCATCGGTGGAGAAGTGTATAATGCTTTATTGCAACGCCAGAACTATCCTTCAAATACCGGAGCGGGGTCACCGGATATGGTATACAATGTATGGCGGAAACCGGGGGATGAGGCCAAGTATCCTTACTACCCTGAAAGAAATAACCGTGGAAATATGAAGACGAACCAAAACAGTCTGTACATCGAAGATGCTTCGTTTATTCGACTTGCCAGTGCACGTCTGGCCTATACGTTTAGCCCAAATTTGGCCAATAAATTGAAAATGAAAGGCCTTACAACCTATATCTATGGAACAAACCTATTGACCTGGACGAATTATAGAGGCTATGACCCTGAATTCAGCACAACGAATCCGTTGACACCGGGCGAGGACGATGGCCGTTATCCAAGAAGGAGAGAGTTTGGTTTCGGTGTAAATGTTAATTTTTAGAAGATTTCAATTATGTACAAAATAAAAATTTTAGCAGCATTACTTTTTTTAGGCACCTTGGGTGGCTGTAACAAATTCCTTGACGAAAAGCCACTTGCAGACGGGACATTGGATCAGCACTACAAAAATATGTACGATGTACAGGCTGCAATGGCCGGCATGTATAGTGCTTTTCAGCTGGAAATGGTCGGGAAGGAACAGTATACCGAGAAATATCTTTACTGGGGAGAATATCGGTCCGATAATTTCGATCGCTTTATTAGTTATACCAAGGACTATGTCGATGAAATTGTGTTGAACAGTATCACTCCTTCGAATGATTTTTCAGATTGGAGTGGCCTGTATACAACCATTGGGCGGGCGAATAACAACATCAAATATATCCCGCAGGCGGCACAGTTGGATAGTCGGATAACAATGGCTATGCAAAATGATTATTTGGCCCAGAGCTATGCGCTTCGCGCCATGTCTTACTTTTATGTTGTTCGTGTCTGGGGTGACGCACCGGTCTGGTTAGAACCCTACGAAGATGTGCAGCAACCTGCTGAAAGAGCGCGTGAACCGAAGGAGAAACTCCTAAAAGACGTAATTATTCCAGATCTGGAAAAAGCCTATTCATTAATCACCAAAGACGCCAGAAGCCCCTTGTGGACAATCGGTGAGGCTGGAATATGTGCGATTATGGCCGATGTATATATGTGGCAGGGAGATCATGAAAATGCGATCAAGTGGATAGAGAAATTATTCCTGGCAAAGTCACCGACCAATGTTACTTATGCTGGTTTAAATGAAACCAATCTACAGGATGCAGCGACCTGGAAAACCATCTTTACAAATCCATCTTCCAGCAAAGAGACCATTTGGAGTATCCATTGGGATTACCTGAAAAATGGCTGTGCCTGCATGCAAACTTCCTGGACATCAAATAACAAACAGGTGATTGTGGATGAAGGGATCTGGACCAGCTGGTTTCTGCCACAGACAACAAGTACACCAAGTCCGGATATTCGGCCAAAACAGACCTTGGATGTTTATTTCGGTATGCCAAGCAATAAGCGGGATCGATTTATTAAATGGTATCCGACAGAAGCAAATCCAACCAAAGCGGATCCCTGGCCTGCAACAAATCAATTGCTTCCGGTCTATCTGACCATGTACCGCCTGAGTGACATTTATCTACTGTATGCCGAAGCCCTGAATGCAAGGGGCGACAGGGAAAAAGCCATTAAATACTTGAATTTTGTGCGCAAACGTGCTCAGCTTCCAGCATATGATGTGAGTGCACCCGAATTGGCAACCCCTTATGCACTGGAAACCGCAATTCTGAACGAGCGGCAGCTGGAGCTTTTCGGAGAAGGGAAAAGATGGTTCGACCTGGTCAGAACAAACCGTGTCAAGGTCGTGATGGACCCTATTCTGAAACGTAGACAAGAGGATGCCGGAAACCTGGAAATGCCGGGATTCTTGGACCCTAAAAATCGAGCTTACTGGCCATTGAATAGAAATGTTTTGAACTCCAATAGTTTGTTGGTTCAAAATCCGGGGTACACAGATTAATGCGGGAATTTAGAAAAGGAAATTATGAAAAGAAATTTTAACATCAAGTGGATACAAGTCGGAGTGATGCTCCTGACTTTACTGACAACTGGCTGTTCCCTTTTTGATATGGAATTGCAGGAAAATTACGATTATGAACATAAAACGCTCGATCCTAATATTGGCATTAGCGCGAGGAAGTTTTTAGAAAACCGTTCCTATGGAACCCCTGAAAATCCAACAGATACCGCCTTCAAATGGATGCGCATGGGTTTGGAATACGCCGGCATTGATCTGAATGAACTGGAAAAAGCAGATCGAACATTTATTTTTTTGCACAATGATGCCATTAAAATCTGGGATGTGAAGACAAAAAAGGTAACGGGTGGACTCTTTTTAGATTTTCCTATCGTGACAGGAGTAGATGGAACCGGAAAGCCACTGACCAAACCTGCGGTGAAATGGGAAGATTATAGCAAAGAGGACGTACGGAATTATTTTCTTTATCTCATCTTGCAAGGGAAATATAACTTCGCTGATCTGAGCATCGACAATGTGAAGGCAAAAACTTTATTGCCGGCAAATACTGTTGCCAGTAAAGGATCGCTGCTGGGCTACCTGAATGAGGGGAAAGGTTTTGATCAGGAGGGAGCGATGTATTTAAAGCTGGTGAACAATAGTGATCTGGCTCCGATTCAGATTAATAATAAAACAACCAATAGATCGGGGGGATATGGGGTCACGAACGGTGTGGTGCATGTTTACGGAGTAAAGGGAAACACCACTGTCTATCCTTTTATTTCCTTACAGTAAATTAAAGACCTTCGATAAACTTAAATATGAACGCAAAAAAAATGGTATTTGCTTCGCTCTCACTCTTATTGGTGATCGGGAGCAGCTGTGAGAAACCGGCTATGATCAACATGCAATTAAATGGTGTCGCCTGTGTGCAATGTCATACCATTCAATCTGCGGCCGATCTGCAGGCCCTAAGTCTGCAGCCGGGTGATACGGTGATTATGAAATCGGGGCAATGGACAGACCAGGAATTGACCTTTGCCGCCCAGGGGACAAGTCTGCAGCCTATCGTGCTGATGGCTGAACAACCCGGCACAGTGATTCTGAAAGGTATGTCTTCCGTTAGTATTACGGGAAAATGGCTTGTGGTTAGCGGGCTGGTTTTCCAGAACGGATATACATCAGGCAAAAATGTCGTTGATTTCACCTCATCTTCATCGAATTGCCGGTTAACAAATAGTGCTATCGTGGATTATAATCCACCTACGGCAACAACGGACTACCGCTGGGTTTCGATCAATGGCTCTAATCACCGTGTTGACCATTGCTATCTCAAAGGAAAATCCCATCAGGGCCCTACGATGGTGGTCTGGGGAACAAACAAAACCATGAAGCACCGGATAGACCATAATTTTTTTGGGGAGCGGGCGGAACTGCCCAATAATGGCGGCGAAACTATCCGTATCGGAACGAGTGACTGGTCCATGACCAATGCCTATACGACGATTGAGGATAATATCTTTCAGCGTTGCAATGGTGAGATGGAAATTATCTCAAACAAAATGGGAGCTGATACCATTCGCAATAATTTCTTCCACGAGAGTCAAGGGACATTGTGCCTGAGACATGGAAACGGTTCTGCCGTCTATGGAAACTATTTTGTCGGTAACGGGATTAGCTCCGCCGGCGGAATCCGTATCATCGGCGAGGATCATATTGTTTATAATAATTATTTTCAGCATATGGCGGGAACGGGACAAAAAGCACCCTTGGTTTTAATGGACGGGGTACCTAATTCACCATTAAGCGGTTACTATCAAGTAAAACGTGCAAAGGTGGTGGCCAATACTATGATTAAATGTAAACAGTCATTTGATATCGGTTCGGGGAAAGGGGGGAGTAGCCGTACCTTGCCACCGACAGATGGACATATTGCCAATAATGTGGTGTCGCAAGCGGCGACTTCAACCATGCTGACCTTCACAGATCAACCCGTTAACTTTACCTATCAGGGAAATATCGTCTATGACGTGCCGACGAGCCAACAGCTTCCGGCGGGCTTTACACGTCAGAATCCACATTATACATTGACAACTGACGGAATCTATGAGCCCACCAGTACCAGTCCGGTGTTGGGTGCTTTTGTTGGTAATTATCCTTTTGCGGCCGCAGCAGATGCTGGTGCTCCAAAATTGGACGTTAAACATCGGGATTTACTGAAAGCGCAAAATATCGGTCCGGGATTTATGACGGGATTAGGGAATAGTTTGGTCATTAATCCTTAAATGATCCTAAAAATTTTCTCCCACTTTTTTCCTTTGTGCAAGGGAATTTAACTTGGTGGATTTTGCGGGATGGATTTGTCAATCCGCGCTGCATCATTGCATTTTCCCCATCTAAAAGTATGAAACAAACCGATGACTGTTCGGTTTTTCCACGTGGGGAAATCAAACAGTCCATCGACTGAACGAAAAACTCCCCTGANNTCAGGGGAGTTTTTCGTTCAGTTACCCGGGAAGATGAGACAAACACGCGTTTGTTTCATTTTTCCACGAGGGGAAATCAAAGTTCCATTGCTTTGTTTGTAGCAGTCATAGGACTTCGCGAAACTTCCATGAGACTGGATCGCAATTTTACTGTGCGAAACCGATCATTTACTATACTTTTTGACAGGTTTTGGAGAATGCTTTTTTCGGTATTCTTTATAATTTCCATGTTTTTCGTATTCCAGTGTACCTTCCTCACAATAACTGCTGAGATACACAGAAAATTTATTGCTTTGTTCTTTGTTGGCATTCAGTTGTCGTATGATATCAGAAACGCGGCGGGGTATTTCGAAAAAATTGGAATTGTAAACAAGGTCATCCAGTTCTTTGGTCATTTCGATGCGGCGCTTTGACTCAGGCGGGATATTGTAGAGCGGTGTTAAATCTATCTGTTTTTTGAATATGGTATGTGGTTGAATTTTCAAAGCACGGCAGATCAGGATAAAGTTGTTCAGCGAGGCGCCTTTTCCTCTTTCAACAGCCGCTATTGTATTGGTCGTTAATCCCGTCATATTGGCTACATCTTTCAGGGTGTAGTATATTTTCTCACGTTGAATACGCAATTGCTCGCCAATTTCCTCAAGTATTTGCTCATTAATATCTCCCATATACAAATGGAAAACTTATTTGCGCATTTTTAGAATAAATAAATTTTAATTTTATTTGCGCAAATAAATATTTGTTTTTATATTTGTTTCAACGAGGGCCGATAAAAAATATGAGAGGCAACAACAGTCTTGGAGAGAAGGTTGAATCTGTTGTTTATGACTAAAATCTAATGAATGAGAAAGTTAAGTTTTAAAAATATCGCAAAGTCACCAGAATAAAATTGATTTCAATTTTATAGACTTGTATCTAGCATCCTATGTTGATAACCCCTATTATTGACTTGTAACTGCCATTCAAAGCATAGGATTAATAAAAAATAAAATATTTGAATCGTTGAAATAGACTCCTTACTGAGTTTATTTTAAAGCTGTTTTTGCGCAAAAATAACATAATTATTTTGCGTGAGGGATGTTCTTTGACTTATTGGTATTGAAAAAGGAGAATATAAAAATATAGGCTGATCGGATGTTTTGCTGATCGGTTTGATGATGATAAGAGGCATCTTGTTATGCCGTAGGGTGAGCGCAATGGCGACTCACTGAATACCTTTTTTAAAAAGTGTCGAGTTACATTCTATACTATGTCCTTGATTCTTATTGAGATGCTGGGGGAGGATGTTGATGATGTCGAAATGAAGGGGATACACAACATTAGAAGAAATTCATATGCTTCAAGAGCGATGTTGGTAATCTCAAGATCTAGGGTATACACAACATGGAAAATTCAACTCATTGTGAATGAGATGATGTTGATGCTCTCAAAATGCAGGGTTTACAACTAATGGATTACGATTTGCTCATCCTTAGGAGATGTTGACGATTCAAAAAATATAGGGTATGGACAATCACCATAAATTTAGTCAAACTTTTCGTTGAGGATGGTGATTATCTCAAAAAGTAGGGTATATACAGCGTATAATTTTCCGGATACCGGTTGACGCAACATGTTGATGATCTCAAAATGTAGGGGATATGCAACTTATAGACATTTATAATGTCATTTATTCCAGATGTCGGTTATATCAAAAAGTAGGGTATATATAAATCAAATCACGTGTAATTGTCTTGCGCCGACAATTGATGATGTCATAATATAGGATATACACAACCTTCCCGTTGCATTCATTATCATTTAAACGATGTTAATGATCTCAAAAAGTACGGTACAGGCTATTGACACATGGGTTGCTACCGTGATTCGCTTGCATAGTACTTGAAAAGTATAAAAATTTTCAAAATTATATATTGAGGCATCTTGTTATGCCGTAGGGTGAGCGCAAAGTCGACTCACTAAATACCCTTTTTAATAAAGATGTTGGTTAAAATTGATGCTATGTTATTGATTATTATTACGATACTAGAAGGTAGGATGTTGATGATCTCAAAAAGTAGGGTATATACAGCGGTTAATAATAAATTTAATTGCTCTAGATGTTGATGATCTCAAAAAGTAGGGTATACACAACGAGTTTAGAAATCTTAAGATAAACTGTCCGATGTTGATGATCTCAAAATGTAGGGTATATACAATACGAGTTATGAAAAAACAATCTGATAGAGCGCTATACCATAGCCATCAAAACTATTGTAATCTTCAAAACTCTAATCCAACTCAATACCAATAAGTTTTTATAACCATGTAACGATTTACACTTACCCGGCTTCGGTTTCCATAAAATCCGTCAAGTTCCGCCGGAGCCGTGGTAAGTTGCTGATATATTGCTAACCATAAAAACGAATTATGAAACTACTTTTACTAAACAAGGACATTAAAGCTGCCATTGAACACCTTCACAATGGTCATGAAAAGGGACTTAAATTTTTCTACCAAAAATTCTATGAACATTTCTTTTTTCGTGCGCACCGCGCAACCGATGATGAATGTACGGGCGAAAGTATTGCGCAGGAAGCATTCCTCAGGCTTTGGCTGTTCCGCGAAAATGTGCATTCCGAATCGGAGGTCTTTGAGTTTCTGAAAGTCCAGGTAAAGTCTGCCATTCAGGCTTTTTATCAAAAATCGCGCAATAGATTTCACCGAAGCTTACTCCGTCTCGATAGCATCGAGGATTATCAGGAGTTTATGCTGGGCTATGAACTGGAAGAGGAAAGCGAAGCCGATCTGCTCTATATCGAACAACTGGAATTGGAGAAGAAAAAGAAGATGGATCAAATTAATGCCATTCTGCCTAATCTCAACAGCGATCAACAACTCTTTATTCGTCTTTGCCTAAAATATAGTTTTAACTATGAACGTATCGCTTACTATATGGGGAACATCTCAGATTATGAGGTTGGTCTACATATGGAGAAAACAATCGAATACCTGCGTTCCATCATTCATAGTGAAGAGAAAATGCAGCTGATGGCTAAACCTGTCGAATTTAAATTAAATGACGAAATGACCGAAGAGGAGGCTGAGGTCTTCCGCATGCGCTATGAATTGCAGTATTCCTTTGACAAGATTTCAGAAGCTTTACAATTGGACGGGGGGCAGGTGCGCACATTATTTATTAATGCTCATGCAAAAATTAAATCTGCTAAGAAAACGGCATAACTAAATATAAAAAGATATGGCAGCTGATACAATGGTATTGACCCGCAAAATACAGGTTTTTGTTGATTGTGATGATAAAGAAAAACGATCGGGGTATTTTAAACAGCTCTTTGAATGGCAGGATCTTGTCTTCCGTGGTGCGAATATGGTCATCACCCACCAATATGTACAGGAGAACTTGAAAGATCTGATTTACCTACAAGAAGATGTTAAAATCAAACTGGCCGATCAGGCGAAAGATCCAGAAGGTGTATTGAATACTTCACGGATGAATACAACTTATCGCCTGCTTTCCAGCTATTTCAAAGGGCGTATCCCAACGGATATCTTGTCCCAAATAAACACGGCCTTAATCAAATATTTTCAGGCGGACCGCCTCTCATACTGGAAAGGTGAAAAATCGCTCCGCAATTATAAAAAGGATATGCCTATTCCCTTTTCTGGTAGACAAATTAACTTGAATAAAGATGAGAATAATAGAGATTTTAAATTCACACTATTCAAAATACCGTTTCGGACATACCTCGGTAAAGACCGATCGGATAAAAAGGTGTTGCTCCAACGTGCACTGGTTGGGCAGATCAAAATCTGTAGCAGCGCAATCAAAATTGTCAAAGGCAAGATTTTTCTCCTTCTTGCACTCGAGCTTCCAAAAAAAATCCAAGAACTAAAGGATAACGTTATCGCCGAAGCGTCACTTTCCATCGAACATCCCATAGCGGTAACTATCGGTAAGGAGTCTTTTCAGATCGGCAATAAAGAGGAATTTACTTACCGCCGTATGGCTATCCAAGCAGCGCGACATCGCTTGCAAAAGGCCGCCGCATTTGATAAAGGTGGGCGTGGACGTAAGCGGAAAATGAAAAGCTTGGAACACTACAATGAAAAGGAGAAAAATTACGTAGATACCAAACTCCACCTGTATAGCCGTAGATTAATTGAGCTTTGTGTGAAAGCACAAGCGGGTACCCTCTTACTGGTCAACCAATCCAATAAGGAGGAAATGGCCAAAGGTGATGAATTCTTGTTGCGAAACTGGAGCTACTACGGTCTTATCGAAAAGATTAAATACAAAGCGAAGATGGTCGGCATTAACATTATTATCGAATAAATTACTCTAATTTTTTTCCTCTATAATATTCATTCCAGCTATCCTTCGCATAACCTTTGCCCAAATATTCAAATGTAAAAGCAGTTGCATCTTTTATCTCCCGACCAAAATAATAGACTTTCCAGCTATCCTTGCTGTATCCGTCGCCAAGAAGAACAAAGCTTGGGGCGGATACATCTTTTATTTGATTACCTCTATAATAGACATTCCAACTATCTTTAGCGTATCCCTCATCCAGTACTTTAAAGCTGGGCGCAGAGACGTCTTTAATTTTAACACCCCGATAATAGGCATTCCAACTATCCTTGGCATATCCCCAACCAAGTGATTGGAATGAATGTGGCGATACATCCTTGATCTTAATGCCCCGATAATAGGCATTCCAGTTGTCTCTTGCATAAGCATTACCTAGGTCTTTGAAAGATCCTGCATCGACATCTTTGACCATGTTATCCCTGTAGAAAATCCGGTTGCCTATGCTGACATAATCATTTTCTCTGTCGTGCCGAAAGGTCGTCTGAGACGTAGGTCTTTTATTATCCCCAATGTGTTGAGCAATACTTTTCTCCATTATACATAGCAATGCAAAGGAAATAACAAGCATATTTTTTAAGTTGATAAAGACCATAATTTATTCTGTTTTGTATTATAATATTAATATTGAACCTCTACCTTATGACCGAAATAATTCACCGAAGGTTTAATCATTCTATCGCTTAATTTTTAATAATATTCATCCATTTCAAAGGAAGCGATTTTGGAATGTCCATATTTTTTTGTATATTGCTGGTTATGAGTTTTAAAGAAAAATTAGAGAACTGGCGCACGTCAATCAATCGCGCCGGTAGTGGTGAGGAATTGTATATTTTGCTTTTGAACTACAAAAAGTTTATCAATAAAAATTGGATGGACGATTTTGGCGATCCGGGTAACTGGAAATCAGAGCTAAATCAGGTCATCAGCAAAGTAAGAAAGAAAGTGGATGTGGCAGACATTCGAAATTGTGAGGATCTGTCGTCTTACCAGGACGATGCCCGACAGACTGCACATTCGCTCAATAATACCTTAAAATATCACCACTCATTGACAAAAGGGTAGGCTAGGCCTACCTTTTTTTGCTCGCCTAACCTCCTTCGCTTAACTTATTCGCAATCGAATAGATTCTTGTTTTTTTAATATGTTTTAATGTGGCTATAATTCAGTGAGTTATTGCTCCGCATTATTCAATTTATTTAAAAAATTATTTGGAGGGAATAAATACATTTTATACATTTGACCAATAACTAGTATAGAGTAGTATAGAATAGTTGTTTTAAGGGAGCCACTATTCTGTTTTAAACCTTGTATAATAACCAATAATAACCATCTTATCTATGTTTGTGAATTCTATTAACTTTATTAAAAAAGCTGGGTTATTCCTACTTTTCATTGCTTTGGCAATGACTAAAGGATATGCTCAGGAACAGCTTCGGAAGCTTTCCGGAACTGTTGTTGATACTTTGGGAGCGGGAATTGCCGGTGTGAGCATTGTAGCCACGGAGGGGAGGGCAGGTGCGACAAAGACCGATGCACAGGGAAAGTTTCAACTGGATGTTTCAACTGGAAATGTGCTCAAATTTTCCATAGTGGGGTATCAGCAGCAATTCCTGACAGTGCAACCTAATCAGCTTACTGTTACAATACACATGAAGTCGACAAGCAACGAAATTGGCGAAGTTGTTGTCACGGCAATGGGTCAAAAGCAGCGACGGGAAGCAATTGTCGGTGCTGTTACTTCCGTTAGGCCGGGTGATCTAAAAGTGCCGGCTAGTAATCTGACCAATGCGTTGGCGGGAAAAGTTGCTGGCGTAATTGCCTTTCAGCCAAGTGGCCAACCGGGACAGGACAATTCAAATTTTTTTATCCGCGGTGTTACAACCTTTGGCTATAAAAAGGATCCCTTAATTTTGATTGATAACGTAGAGATGACCAGTTCAGATCTGGCGCGGTTGCAGGTTGATGATATCGAAAGTTTTTCGATTTTGAAAGATGCAAGTTCTACGGCTTTGTATGGTGCCCGGGGAGGTAATGGTGTTATTCTAGTAAAGACAAAAGAGGGCAAGAGCGGGAGAGCCAAAATAGATGTCAGGTTAGAACGTTCCGCTTCGGAATCTGTTAAAAATTTGCAGCTCGCCGATCCGATTACCTATATGAAGTTGTACAATGAAGCGACTTTAACACGAAACCCGTCAGCGGTACCGCTTTATACGCCCAACAAAATTATGAATACACAGGCCTCCATGGAGGGAGCGCCAGGGAGTAATCCATTTGTCTATCCTGCGGTAAACTGGATGGATATGCTGTTTAAAAAACGTACAAGTACCGAGCGGGCAAATCTAAATGTTTCTGGTGGAGGTGGCGTCGCCCGTTATTATATCGCAGGTTCATATTCGAACGATGCCGGAATTTTGAAGACGGATATCAGAAATAACAACAATAACAACGTGAGCTTTAAAAACTATCAGCTCCGTTCCAATGTCAATATTGATCTGACAAAAAGCACGGAACTCGTTGTTCGTCTTTCTGGAAATTTCAATGAGTATAGAGGGCCGATGACCAATGATCCCTCTTTTGCTACCGATCTCTATAATATTGCGATGCATACTAGCCCAGTGGACTTTCCGGCCTTTTATGAACCTGATGCTGCCAATGCTGGCGTACAACATATCCTTTTTGGAAATAATACCGACGCAACTGTTTTGCCCGATGGGAGTACATTACCTTCATCTTCGACGGATGTAAAGAACATAAACCCTTATGCTGCTTTACTCCGGGGTAACAGAAGATTTTCGGAATCCAGAATGCTGGCCCAATTGGAGCTGAATCAAAAATTGGATTTTATTACAAAAGGTCTGAATTTCAGAAGTATATTTAGCACGAATAGGTATGCGCGATTTGAGTCCGAACTGGCCTATGCACCTTATTTTTACAATGTAAAGTCCTACGATAAAGCCAGTAACCAATATACCTTGAACTGGATAAACAATAAACCGGACCAGGCGCGGGAATATTTGAATTATTATGCCGGAGCGAGCACACTCAATACATTTTTATATCTACAGGGTGTATTGGACTATGCCGCTGATCTGAATGAAAATCACAACATTAGTGCAGCGCTGATAGGAACACAACAACAGCAGTTAAATGCGAACGCGAAGACTTTGTTCACCTCGCTGCCCTATCGAAATTTAGGCTTATCCGGACGTGCGACCTATGCCTACAAAAGTAGGTATTTCCTGGAGTTCAACTTCGGTTATAACGGTTCTGAACGCTTTTCGGAAAATCATAGATATGGGTTCTTTCCGACAATGGGGGCATCATGGATTATATCTGATGAAAAGTTCTATGGCCATTTTTCCAATGTCATCAACCGAATGAAACTAAGAGGTAGCTACGGTTTGGTCGGAAATGATGCAATTAGTGACCGAAGGTTCTTCTATCTATCTGATGTAAACTTAAATGGTGGCAATCCAGCATACTTTGGAATAAATAATGGCTACTCGCATAATGGTGTAACAATCAATAACTATGAAAATAGAGATGTAACATGGGAAATTTCGAGACAGATCAATTTGGGATTGGAGCTCACCTTCCTGAAAAATATTAAGCTGATTACCGAGGTCTATAAAAACTATAAATCTGATATTCTCCAAGATCGTGCTAACATTCCGACAACAATGGGTTTAGAGGCCGGTATAAACGCAAATATTGGAAAGGTGGAGTCTCAGGGAATTGAATTCTCCTTGGACGGAAAACACAACTTTAGCAACGACCTGTGGATCTCCTCCATTGCAAATTTTACTTTCGCCAAAAACAAATATACCCAGTATGAAGAACCTGATTACAATGAAAAATACAGACTGCATACCGGCGTGGCAATAAATAGAAATTATGGTTATATCGCCGAGCGCTTATTTGTCGATGATACAGAAGCACAGAATTCACCGACTCAAATTTTCAGTAGCAATGGAATTGCACCGAGAGGTGGTGATATTAAATATCGTGACTTAAATGGGGATGGCGTTGTTGATGGTAAGGATCAAACCTGGTTCGGTAACCCTACCGTACCGGAGATCGTGTATGGTTTCGGTTTATCCTCAGGATATAAGAATTTTGATCTTAGCGTATTTTTTCAGGGACAGGCACGGGTGTCTTTCGTTATCGATCCGGCACGGACAAGCCCATTTATCAAAAGTCCTGACTCCTGGTTACCGGGAAATACGCAGGTGATCCAACAATATGCAGATGACCATTGGTCTGAAGATAACCAAAATTTATATGCCTTATACCCAAGATTGGGTACAAATGGTGCGGAGATAGAAAATAACCGCCAAAACAGCACATGGTGGCTGCGTGACGGTAGTTTTATCCGGATGAAATCCTTAGAGTTTGGCTATAGATTCCCGACAAAATTACTTAACAGGATTAAAATCAGGAATTTGCGTGTCTATTTTAGCGGACTGAATCTATTGACCTGGAGTCCCTTTAAAATGTGGGATCCCGAGCTGGGAGGAAATGGATTTGCCTATCCGCTACAGAAAGTATATAACCTCGGTATCAATCTGGGTATATAAATCTTTATTATAATGAATCAACACATGAAGACATCATATTCAAAATTTTTATACATGGCTGTCCTGATTATTTCGACAGTGTCATGTAAGAAGTACCTGAATGTCACACCGGACAATGTCGGTACAATAGATTACGCTTTTAGAAATCGTAACGAGGCTGAAAATTATCTGTTCACCTGCTACTCAACGCTACAACAGATGAATACGCCTTGGCTGGACGCTGGTTTTTCTACTTCCGGGGAGATAATCTATCCTGCACCTAATGAAATAAATGACAATCAAGGACTTAACCCCGTAGGGTTTAATATCATGAGAGGTACGCAGAACGCGGGAAAACCGGGGCTGAATTACTGGGATGGCACCGAGGGAGGGCAAGCTATTTTTAAAGCAATTAGACGCTGCAACACGATGCTTGAGAACATTGATAAGCCCATAGACCTCGGCGAATCGGAAAAGAAAAGATGGATTGCGGAAACGAAGTTTCTGAAAGCTTATTATCATTTCTACCTGTTTAGAATGTATGGACCTATTCCTATTATTGATGCCAACCTTCCTATAAATAGTTCGATCGAAGACGTTAAAGTGAAACGGGCACCAGTAGATTCGGTCGTGAACTACATGGTGCGTTTAATTGATGAAGCTATTCCAAATCTGCCTATTCAGATCCAGAATCCACAACTGGAATTGGGGCGGATCACAGGACTTATAGCACTTTCCGTCAAAGCACAGATTTTAACAACTGCTGCTAGTCCATTATTTAATGGAAATCCTGATTACATTGGCTTTAGCAATAAAGACGGACAACCTCTGTTTAATCAGGCAAAAGATAATACCAAATGGGACCGTGCGGCCCAAGCCTGTTCCGAAGCGCTCAATGCTTGCCTTGCCAATGGTCTGCGTTTGCACACGTTCACACCAACAGCAGCGATGCCCGCAAATCTTCCAAAAGAATTAAAGGATGTTTTGACCATGCAAACGGCCATTACTGAAAAATGGGAATTGAACACTGAATTAATATGGGGGTTGAATCCTGTCTTTGGGTTTGGCCTACAAGAACGTTTTATGCCACGTCTATCTGCTGCTTCAGCGACCAATTTAAGTAGCGCCCAAGGCACGCTTTCTGTTCCGATTGCTCAGCAGGAGCTATTTTATACTGCGAATGGACTCCCAATTGAGGAAGACAAAACTTGGGATTATAGGAATAGGTATGCCCTGAAAACAGCAACAGCTACCGATCAATATCATGTACACAATGGTTATGAAACTGTCGCAGCGCATTTCAAGCGTGAGCCTCGGTTCTATGCTGCGATAGCTTTTGATGGCGGTGTATGGTATGGAAACGGTGAATTAAATAATCCTGCAAATGCATTTTATGTGCAAGCGAAAGGAACGACAAGTTATGCCGGACCTAAAGATCAATCACATACCAATATCACTGGGTATTGGGTCAAAAAGTTGGTGAATTATCTGACGGTGTATGGTACCCAGATGACTTATGAAAATTTTCATTTTCCGTTGATGCGGCTTTCCGATCTCTATTTGATGTATGCAGAGGTTTTAAATGAACAAGGTAAAAACTATAGTGAAGTATTGCCTTACATTGATATTGTCAGGGCCAGAGCCAATATACCCGCTATCGAGGACGCGTATACACCCGCCTTGTCTACTAACCCATCAAAATATACGACACAATCTGGCCTACGTCAGATCATTCATCAGGAACGAAGAATTGAACTTGCCTTTGAATGTGTGCCGGGATGGGATTTGCGTCGCTGGAAAGAATTGCAGGGTGTTATGAGTAAGCCTATACAAGGCTGGAATATATACAATGAGCAATCCGTCAATTATTATCGCCCTTTGACCTTATTCGTTCCGGTATTTAGTGCGAAGAACTATTTGTGGCCAATTAATTCGGATAATTTTCCTGTAAATAATAATCTGGTTCAGAATCCTTTGTGGTAATAGTAAACTTAGTTATGATAAATATAAAAAAATATACTCTTCCTTTATTTCTCCTTATAATGGTATCTATTATAAGCAGCTGTAAGAAAAACAACGGCTTTAACGCTGTTATTTCGGAAGATACAAGCAAGCCTTTGCCTGTTAGTAACGTTAAGGTTGAAAACTTTACTGGCGGAGCCAATATTACCTATAACCTCCCCAATTCGCCAAACATATTATATGTGTTAGCCAAATACCGGGTGAACGACAATCTAGTACGGGAAACTAAATCTTCTTATTATAAAGATACGGTAGTTGTGGAGGGATTTGCGAAAGAACAACCTTATGAGGTTACGTTATACACCGTAACTAGAGCTAATATTATGTCAGATCCTGTTACTGTTACCGTAAACCCCAAGATACCCGCTTATCTCGAAACTCGTCCATCACTTGTGCTGTCACCAGATTTTTCCGGAGTTAATATTACAGGCAATAACCCTTCGGGCAAGCAGATCAGTATTGTTTTGTTAAGTTTCAATAAGAATACTGGCCTAATGGAAATCGAAGACCAGTTTGTTACTAAAAACACTAAAATAGATCATTCGGTATTTGGATTTAATGCCGTTGAACGCAGATTTGCAGTGTATGTTGCTGACCGTTGGGGAAACCTTTCAGATACATTACAGACTTCCCTGACCCCATTGTTTGAGGAGGCAATGGATAAAAATAAATTCAGCACACTGAATTTGAGCACAGATACGCCAATAGATTTTAATTGGCAGGTGCAGAATCTGTGGGATGGCCGGGCAGATGGTAGCGGGTGGCATACAAAGTTCGGTGAGCCTCTTCCTTATTCCTGCAGTTTTGGCATAGGAAAAACATACAAACTGAGTCGCTTTGTGTTGTTTGAAAGAACAGGATCGCAGTATACGTATAAGTATGCCAATCCTAAAGAGTTTTCTTTGTGGGGGACTAACGCGGCGATACCGGATAACGTGAAGTTACCTGTACGTGCAGATGAAGGTACGGTCATTGGCAATTGGGTAAATCTAGGGAATTTCGTTTTTCCTGAACCACCATCTGGAAATGCACCGGCCAATTCTACTGCGGCAGATGAAGATTTTGTCAAGCAAGGGGTAAGTTTTAGAGTACCATTTGGCGCTCCTCCAGTTAAATATCTACGAATAGCCGTGTCAACGGTCTGGGGAAGGGAGGCCGGTGCGCATTTGATGGAGGTAACACCTTATGGAACACCTGAATAGTGGAATTTATCAAGGAAACAAACAATGAAAAATAATTTAACTACTTTAATCTGTTGCTTACTTGCATTGCTTGCAAGTTGTAGCAAACAACAGACAGATTTCAGGGACTTATTGGGGGGACATGAAATTGTTTATACCGGTCTGGTTGGTCAGGTGATTGAAAAACCCGGAAATCTGCGGACAATATTGACCTGGAAAAAAAGTTCTGATCCAAGCATTGTCAAATATGTGATTTTTTATAATCAAAAAGATTCCGTAGTTGTTGACGTAACCGATAAAAAAGACAGTGTCTCGGCGACGATTACAAATTTGGAAGAAGCGGTATATACATTTACAATCTATTCGTATGATGCGAAAGGAAATAAATCGGTTCCGAAACTGTTAAATGCCAAAATATATGGTCCCATTTATCAGGCGAGCCTGTTGAATCGACCTTACAATGGTGATGTTCCGTATGTGGCTTTTGATAATGGAAAGGTAGAACTTAATTTTAATAAGCCGGATACAGTGAATGTGACGACAACAGTTAAATATACCACTACTGCGAATACGATCAAAGAAGCCGATCTTGCTCCAACAGATAGTATTTTGCATTTAAATGATTATAAGCCGGGAACGGAGATTAGGTATAGATCCTTTTATAAACCTACAAGGAATGCAATAGATATTTTTAGTACCACATCCGATGCGGTTTTTCCACCGATTTATTTTAATATTTTATGTGATAAATCATTGTTCAGGGAGCTTTCGCTACCCAATGATGTCGGCACATTAGCAGAAAGTCCCCTTCGTAATCTGTGGGACGGTAGCGTAGGCCCGCAAGGATATCCGAATATATATCATAGTCAAGGCAATGTCCCTTTACCACATACCATTAGTTTCGATATGGGTAAGATATACAATAATCTAAGTATTTTAGAGGAAACAGGGCGAAATTGCTGCCATAATCCGGATCAATTTGAGGTCTGGGGAATAGCAGATATTAGTAATGCAGCTACTACTTTGCCCGCCAACGATGCAGGTTGGAAGGATGAAGCGATACGGAAAGGATGGACGCTGTTATTGGATGCCGTCAGAACCGATGATGGAAGCGCTGCCAAAAAGTTTGAACTGATCAAAAATCCGCCACCAGTTAGGTATATTAGAATTCGGGTCAAACATAATGCAAACGGTGATACAAATCAGAGTAATATGAGTGAACTCAGTTTTTGGAATGGACAGTAATAGTATAAAAAAGTGGTGATATGCTAGGTATTTCCATATGGAAAAACGGAATCAAAACGAATCAATCAAATTAAACCGATGAAATATTTTTTTGGAATATTACTCTTATTGGCGGCTTCGATGACTTTGTCGGGACAGACGCTTCAAATCAAGAAGAATAGAATTACATTTAATTATAATAAAGCGAAAGGTACCTATAGTATTGGATCGGAAAGGCAGCTTTTTATTAATCAGGCGGTGTCCTATGTGCGACTTGCCAATGGACAAAAAATTAGTACAGATAAACTGACAGGAACCCGCAGCGTCACAGAAAAGCCCGTTCAGGACAATCTGGGTAAGGGTATCCGGTATACAATCTCAGTTAAAGCCGGGCAGGGTATCACATTACTGCAGCATTTTTATTTCTACGACACAATAGATGGTGTCATCCTTGAAATGGAAGTTAGGGGTAAAAATATAGCCAGTAATGAACTTGTGCCTATCTGGTCGAATGCCTCAATTACCGGCCTGGGAAAATCCTTGTATCAGCTGGCTGTTCCTTTTGATAACGATACCTTTATTTCCTATGAAAACAATATCCTTGCGATGAATAGTAAGATCAGCGCAGAGGTCGGAGTTGTATACGATAAGGACAGCGGAAAAGGTCTGTTGATTGGGTCATTGGATCAATCCGTTTGGAAATCGGGTATTGCGATCAAAGGAGATCAGGGGCAATATACCCACTTAGCAGCACAGGCCGGATTTACAGATGTAAATATCACACGGGATTCCATGGCGCATGGAGCTGTAAAGGGGGATGTGATTCGCTCCCCAAAATACCTCGTATCTTATGACAAGGATTGGCGCATTGGGCTTGAAAACTATGCTAAAATCCACCGGAAGCTATCGCCCGCCTATGTGAAATCTTGGCAAGGCGCCACACCTGTCGGCTGGAACAGCTGGGGCGTGATTCAGGAAAAACTTAATTTTCAGAATGCCACAGGTACAGCAGACTATTTTGCAAAAGATATTCCTTATTTCCGAAATGCAGATGGTGAGGCTTTTATAGACCTAGACTCTTTCTGGGATAATATGACACCCGGAGGAATGTCGGGTGACTACACACAACTGAAGCAATTTGTTCTTTATTGTGATTCTCTGGGACTCAAGCCCGGGGTGTATTGGGCGCCTTTTACAGACTGGGGGCATGGAAGTGGCCCAGACCGCAAAGCGGAGGGGAGCCAGTTTACCTTTGGCCAGCTTTGGACCAAAACCCAAAAAGGCTACCACAATTTAGATGGTGGTCGGGCTCTTGATCCGACACATCCCGGTACGTTGGCCCGTATGGATGTGATCTTGGGCAAATTGGTCGACTGTGGCTTCCGAATGATCAAGGTCGATTTCCTCTCTCATGCGGCAATCGAATCCACAGGTTTTTACGATAAGAAAATTCAGACAGGTATGCAGGCTTATGCTGTGGGGATGAAACATCTCGTCGACGTGCTGCAGGGTAAAATGTTGATCTATGCCGCAATTTCACCTTCCCTGGCGACAGCCCAATTTGCACACATGCGCAGAATAGCCTGCGATGCCTGGAAGACGATCGATCAAACTCAATATACGCTAAACAGCGTTAGTTACGGCTGGTGGCAAACTTATCTTTACGATTTTATCGATGCCGACCACCTGGTCTTTCACGATGAAAGCCCTGAAGTCAATAAGGCAAGACTGCTTTCCGGTGTGGTAACGGGGACCATTATCCTTGGTGATGACCTATCGAAAAAAGAAAACTGGCAGCCAAAGATGAATCAATATCTGCAGGATCCCGAAATTCTAAAAATTATAGCCGACGGTAAAAGCTTCCGTCCGGCAGGATTTGTAGAAGGAAAAGCAGCAAATACGTATTATTACAAAAAGATTGGAACAACGCTGTATGTGGCCGTATTTAATTACAAGACAGCCCCGGCAGCAATAAACATAGATTTTAAACAGATTGGCCTGGAGCCAAATACAACCTATAAGGCGGTGGAACTGTTTGAAAAAACAGCGCAGGAATTTACTGCTAAAAATCCCATTGCCTTTGAGCAAGCAGGAGCAAAATTGCTTAAGATTGCTCTTTAGTTAATAATATTATATGAAGATAACCAAAGAAGAACAGTTTAAGGCGTTGATCGATCGGATCAAACGATTGGAAGCTTTAAATGGGCTTTCGAAACATGAATGTATCGTACAGGGCGTGTTGGATGCCATTGATGCCAATGAACTGGAGGTACACGCAAGTTTGCCTTCTGTCAATAACTTGATCCAATACCTGGGCTATGCACGCGAAACCTTTGCCAAAGCTTACCGCGACCTGATTGCCCACGGAGTCGTGGAATCGAAAAACAGAAAAGGATATTTTGTGGTGAGCAACAATACACAGATGAAACAAAAAGTTGCGGTCCTGCTGTATGCATACGATACCTTTCAAGATACCTTGGTGAATGAACTGCGGACCAACCTTCCGGAAGAAGTAAGCGTGGATCTCTTTTTCCATCACAACAATATGGAAACCTTTGAAGATATTTTCAATCGTATTCAGGGACGATATACGGTATATATTGTCGCTCCGATTGAAAATAAAGATTCCGAAATGCTGTTACGTTCCATCCCGGCGTCCAAGTTATTGATTATTGATCGTTTGATGGATCTCGGAGAAGATTATTCCTACGTATCCCAGGAATTTGAAGCAGCCACCTATGCCGTGTTTCAGGAGCTTTATCCAAAGATCAAAAAGTATAAAGAAGTGATCTTCTATTTTAGGGAAAATACAGCCGAACCCAATGAAATCAAAGATGCGTTCTTGCGCTTTCTGAAAGACTATAAGGTAAAAGGGCATATCGAAAAGCAATACCATGTAGGTGACCTAAAAAAGGGAAAACTGTATTTTACCATTCATAATCCGGAGCTCTATCAGATGCTGAAGGAAGTTTTACAAAAAGGCTGGACCCTAGGGCAGGATCTGGGGATTTTATCGCATAATGATGATGTCATCAAAGAGATTATCAGCGGCGGTATTACCACCTTTTCGACAAGTTTTGCGCGTATCGGATCGGTAGCCGACAAGTTTGTACTCGAAAGAACGTTGATCAAAGAAGTGGTGCCAACGACATTGGCAGACCGCAACTCTGTCTAAAATAGGGAAGTTTTTAAGATGATAGTTTTTAGTTTTTGTCTTTTTACCGGTTTGGTTGCTTTGGGATCCTTATGGAAGTTTAAAACCAACTATTCCAATACCTTAAACGGCTTCTTCCTTGCCGGAAAGAGCAATAGCTTCTGGATGGTGGGGTCGGCTTTGCTGTTGACCAACCTCAGCGCCAACCAGTTTATTGGTGAAAATGAATCGGTCTATATCAACAACCTGTCGGTGATCGGCTGGGGCGTAAGTTCTGTCGTCGCCATGCTGCTGGTTTCGGAGTTTTTGCTGCCTATCTATTTTAAACATGGCTTTCGGACGGTACCGGACTTTCTTGCGCTGCGGTTTGACCCCAAAACGAAAATGTTGGTATCTATCCTGATCCTGATCGGATACATCGTTAATTTATTGCCACCGGTATTATACGGTGGCGCACTAAGCCTGGCCACGATGTTTGATGTGCCCGGGCTATTGCACATCAGTTACTGGCAGAGTATCTGGATACTGGTCTGGGCTTTGGGTATCATTGGAAGCTTGTACAGTATTTTAGGAGGATTGAAGTTGATCTCGCTGTCTGATATGGGCCTCGGCCTTTGCCTGTTTTTGCTTGCGCTGCTGATTCCAATTTTTGCCTTTTGGCAGCTGGGCAATGGCGATATCTGGGCGGGTGTCCTCCAGTTATTTCACGACAAGAAAGAACATCTCAATGCTGTGGGATCCAAACAGGATGCGGTACCTTTCTCTACCCTGTTTACCGGGATGCTCCTGATCAACTTTTACTATTGGGGAATGGAACCCTATATCGCACAACAGGCATTAAGTGCCAAAAATTTAAAGGAAGCACAGAAGGGAATGACTTTAGCCGCCGGAGGGAAGCTGTTGATGCCGCTGTTGATTAATTTACCCGGTCTTCTGGCGGTACACTTATTGCCGCATGTGCAGCCTACAGCTTCTGTTTTTCCGAAACTTATTGTACTGATCTTTCCTGATGTGCTGATTGGCTTTTCGTTGGCGCTGGTCTTTGGTGCCGCAATGACCACCTATACGGCTGGATTACAGAGCTGTGGCAGCTTATTTATTTTTAATATCTACAAGCCTTATTTGGAGTATAAAAAAAGAGATCTTAGTGAAAAAGAATTGGTCAGAAAAGGGAAACTGTTTGAATTGATTATTTCCACCTCGGCGATGTTTATTGCGCCTTTTATCCTATTTGCCCACGATGGGTTTTATACATACCTACAAACCGTATCGGGGCTGTTCAATATGCCGATCTTCACCATTATGATCTTAGGGATTCTATCCCGTCGTGTGACGCCAAGGATGGCACAAATCGGCCTGTTCCTGTACATGTTTAGCTATTTCATTCTGGTGTTTGTCTGGAAGACAGAGCTGCACTATCTGCACTTGTTCGCACTGTTGTTTATCGCGGTGGCGCTGGTCATCTGGGGGGGAAGTAAATTGAGCCAGCCAAACTATCTATCGGTTTATCAATTTGAGTTTTCGGGCCAGGACAAAGGCACCTATTGGAAGGGAAGGTACAGGATCGGCGCCTTTCTCATCCTGTTGATGATTGTCATCTATTTTGTTTTTTCACCATTGGGCATCGCTCAATAAATTGTATCAGTCGCTATGTTAATGCACAGAAAAATTAAATATCTCATCTTTATATGTTTAACCCTTTGCTCGGCCACATCGTATGCACAACGCTATTACCTCTGGGATAATAAGCCCGCAACAGATTGGATGACCGAAGCATATCCCATCGGAAATGGACGAATCGGTGCCATGATCTTTGCCGGAGTAAATCAGGAACATATTCAATTTAATGAAAATAGCCTATGGACAGGTGATGAACAGGAAACAGGTGCCTATCAGGCTTTCGGTGATCTTTTTGTTCGCTTTGACGCCGACGTTAATAAATCCTTTACCGCATATAGTCGGAAATTGAATTTGGATAAGGGCCTGCATGAAATAGCCTATCAGCAGGATGGACAGCAGATCAACCGTCGGTATTTTGCCAGTCAGCCCGATCAGGTTATGGTATTTGACTATGCAAACAGTAAAAAAGGGAAACTCAATGCCCAAATTGCACTTCAGGATGCACATGGACAGGCGGTGCAGGTAGAAGATGGTCATTTGTGGTTTCAGGGAACGCTCGACAATGGCATGCGGTATGCCGCGCAGGTGCGCGTGCAGGTCATAGGTGGTTCACTTTCCAAAACAACAGATGAAAAAGGACAGGCTGTCCTTGCCGTAAAATCTGCCGATCGAATTGTTCTGCTGCTGAGTGCCGCAACAGATTATGCCAATACACGGGCTACCAAATGGAAGTCGGCCGAGGAACCGATGAAGGTCAATGAACGGTATCTGCGCCAAGCGGAAAAATATGGCGTAAATAAGCTACTGGCACGGCACGTTGCGGATTATACAGCGTTGTTCAGTCGGGTGGAGCTTGATCTTGGTCATAGCCAGCTGGATAGCAAGCAAACAACAAAAGCGTTGTTGGAAGCCTATAAAAAACAGCCGATCCCGGCTCTGGAAGCATTACTTTATCAATATGGACGCTATCTTCTGATCAGTTCCTCACGAAAAGGTGGCTTGCCCGCAAACCTACAGGGGTTATGGAATAACAGTAACAATCCACCATGGCGATCAGATTACCATTCCAATATCAATATACAGATGAACTATTGGCCAGTAGAAGTTGCCAATTTAAGTGAATCGGCCTGGCCTTACCTTGATTACATCAATAGCATGCGTGAGGTGAAAAAAATAAATACACAAAAGGAATTTCCGGGCGTCAGGGGCTGGACCGTAAAGACCGAAAATAATATCTTCGGCGGCGAGAGCTTTCTCTGGAACACCCCCGGAAGTGCCTGGTATGCCCAGGCTCTCTGGGAGCATTATGCCTTTAACAAGGACGAGAAATATCTACGCGAGTTTGCCTATCCGATTTTAAAAGAAATAAGTGAGTTTTGGGATGATCGTCTGGTTCGAAGACCGGACGGAACTGTGGTGGCGCCGCAGGGCTGGTCGCCGGAACATGGCCCTACAGAGGATGCCGTTAGCTATGACCATCAGATTATTTACGATCTCTTTAACAACTACATCCAGGCGAGCACAGTTTTAAATATGGACGCTGATTACCGTAAACATATCACGGCACTTCGCGATGCGCTGCTCAAACCCAAAATCGGTCAATGGGGACAGTTGCAGGAGTGGGAAACGGATCGTGATGATCCACAGGACAAGCATCGCCATGTCTCGCATCTGTTTGGTCTGTATCCTGGCAACCAATTCTCTGTTTTGAAAACACCAGAACTGGCCAAAGCTGCACGAGTTACGCTGACCGCGCGTGGCGACGAATCTACAGGTTGGTCCATGGCCTGGAAGGTGGCTTTTTGGGCCCGCTTGCAGGATGGAAATCACGCCTATAAAATCCTGACTAATTTCATTAACCTCGTCGGCGGCGACGGTATTGATTACAATAATGGCGGTGGTGTTTACGCCAACTTGCTCTGCGCGCATCCACCTTTCCAGATTGATGGCAACCTGGGTTATGTGGCTGCCCTGAGTGAAATGTTGCTGCAGTCGCAGACGGATGTGCTGGAATTACTTCCTGCCCTGCCTGATCGCTGGTCGGCCGGAACAGTCAAGGGGCTCAAAGCCCGGGGCAATGTATGCATTGAAAAAATGGAATGGAATAACAGTAGCATTAGGCAGCTTATTCTTTCATCGCCGCAGGATCAAACGATTCAGGTATTAAGCCTTTCCCAATTGGCCGGTCTAAACCCAGAGCAGGAAATCAAGGGTAAATACCTTTACAAGATTCAATTGAAAGCAAACAAAATAGTCAAGTTCGTTAACAAATCCTAAATCTATTGATATATGCCAACCCTTCATTTTAAACATGTTGTACTCGGGCTTTTGATGACCCAGGGGCTTGTCCATCTGGAAGCACAGGCGCAGTCCAGACAGATTCCCATAGAAACCAGGTCGAATGCGCTAGTGTTGGAGTACGATTCCACGAAAACGTTGAAAATGCTCTATTACGGCGAAAAATTGCGTGATTTAAAAGAGTATTCGACCATTGCAAGCAGTTATCGACAATTGACAGATTATAGTGGACTGTCCAATGCGGCTTATACGCCTTCCGGTTCAAAAAATTTGCTGGAACCAGCGATTAGTATCGTCCATGCGGACGGTAACCGCTCCCTCGACCTGCGCTATGAAAAGCATGCGGTGAACAACCTGGATGCCAATGTCAAACAGCTTGATATCACCCTAAAAGATCCGGTATACGATATTTATGTCGTTTTACACTACAAATCTTTTTTGAATGAGGATATCATCGAGCAGTGGACAACCATCCAAAATAAAGAAAAGAAAGTCGTTACGCTGGAAAAATTTGCTTCGGCCAACCTGACCTTGCGCTCCAACGCATATTGGCTACGGCAGTACCATGGCGACTGGGCAAAAGAAATGCAGGTGGAAGAGGCTCCGTTAACACATGGCATTAAAGTGCTGGACAGTAAGCTCGGAACACGTGCGAATTTATTTCAGCCACCCTCCTTTATGGTCTCACTGGGCAAGGCAGCATCCGAAGATGAAGGAACGGTCCTGATGGCAAGCCTTGGGTATAGTGGAAATTTTAAGGTGGATTTCGAAGTGGATTACCTCAATAACCTACGTATCATTGCCGGCATAAATAACTATGCTTCCAATGTGAAATTGGCCAGCAACCAGGAGTTTACAACACCCAAATTGATCTATACCTTGTCAACAAAGGGAAAAGGCACCGCCTCCCGAAATTTGCACAATTGGGCCCGTAAATATCAGCTGCTGGATGGAAATGGCGAACGCCTGACTTTACTCAACAATTGGGAGGCGACTTATTTTGATTTTAATGAGCAAAAATTAAAAGGTTTGCTCCAGGATACCAAAAAACTAGGGGTAGACCTATTTTTATTGGATGATGGCTGGTTTGGAAATAAATATCCGCGTAACAGCGATCACTCCAGTCTAGGAGATTGGCAACCGAACCGGACAAAACTGCCCAATGGTATCGCGACACTCGTGGAAGAAGCGACTAAGCAGGGCGTTAAATTTGGTATCTGGGTAGAACCCGAAATGGTTAGCCCCAAATCCGAACTCTACGAACAACATCCGGATTGGGTCGTCAAACAGCCGCAGCGGGAAGAACATTACTTCCGCAATCAGTTGGTCCTGGATCTGACAAATCCCAAGGTGCAGGATTTTGTCTTTAACATCCTGGACGACCTGTTTACCAAAAATCCGGCATTGGCCTATATCAAATGGGACTGTAATGCGGTCATTTACAATGCGCATTCCGCATTTCTAAAAGACCAGGGTGCTTTCTATGTTTCTTATGTGGAAGGTCTTTATAAAGTGCTGGAGCGTATTCGTTCGAAGTATCCGAAAGTGCCGATGATGTTATGTTCGGGCGGTGGTGGACGTGTGGACTATGCGGCACTTCGGTACTTTACCGAATTCTGGCCTTCGGACAATACAGACCCTTTGGAGCGTATTTTTATGCAGTACGAGTATTCTTACTTTTTCCCGGCAATCAGCACTTCAAACCATGTGACAGACTGGGGAAAACAGTCCCTCAAATTCCGTACGGATGTAGCCATGATGGGTAAACTGGGTTTTGACATTGTGGTGAGTCATCTGAATGAGCAGGATCTGTTATTCTGCCAGCAGGCGGTAAAGAATTACGACGCGCTTAAAGCAACAATCTGGCATGGGGAGCAGTATCGTTTGGCCGATCCACGTGAAGGTGACTTTGCCGCCCTGAGCTACGTGAATAGCGAAAAAACCGAGGCTGTAATCTTCAACTACCTGGTCAATAACCGCTACGGTATCGGAACAACCGATCCCGTCCGTTTAAAAGGACTGGACGCCCAAAAGCAATATCGGGTGGAGGAGATCAACTTGTATCCGGGAGCCAAGTCGAGCTTAGGCCAGGGACAAACTTATTCGGGCGACTACCTGATGAAAGTTGGCGTAAATCCAGACCTGAATAGCAACCGTACCAGTGTTTTACTAAAAATATCGGCACTTTAAAAAAAATAACTGTGGCACATCCGTAGCCTCAACTCCAAGAGTCTGGGCTTCGGATGCGCCAAATGTATAAACCCAATTGAGCAACAAACTCAAAAATCATGATAAAACCTAAACAGTATAAACGGACTTTGTTGGCCCTGCTACTCAGCGTTGCCAGTGGATTTTCTGCCCTACAGGCAAAAGTACAGCTGCCAGCTTTTATTGGCGACAATATGGTGCTGCAGCAGAAGGAAAAGGTCAAGATCTGGGGAACCAGTACAGCAGTAGGCAAGGAACTTAGCGTAAACACCAGCTGGAACAACAAGAATTATCAGGCGGAGGTAGACCAGCAGGGAAGATGGCAGGTCCTCTTGGAGACACCAAAATACGGTGGACCCTACCAAATTACCATCAACGATGGTGATCAATTGATCCTGAAAAATATCCTGATCGGTGAAGTCTGGTTTTGTTCAGGACAGTCAAATATGGAAATGCCCCTGGCGGGCTGGGGTAAGATCAATAACTTTGAGCAGGAAATCAAAGCAGCCAACTTCCCCGATATTCGTATTTTGCAGATTCCAAAAGCAACCGCCAATCAACCTACCACAGCAGTGCAGGTGGAGTCCGGTGGATGGAATCCGGTGACGCCACAAAGTATTCCGGAGTTTTCGGCTACGGCCTATTTTTTTGCACGTGAGATCTACGAGAAAACAGGCATTCCAATTGGCCTGATCCATTCTTCCTGGGGCGGAACAATCATTGAAGCCTGGATGAGCCGGGATGCCCTTACACCTTTTTCAACCTATACAGCGGCTATCGAAAAAATCCAACGTCCGGATGCACAGGAAATCTATGCGAAAGAGCTGGCCGAATGGAATCGCGTCGCCGAACAGCAGGATCAGGTGAAGACAGCAACGCAGGGCGAGTGGTTTACACCACAACTGGATAAAAGCAGCTGGTCTACGGTTACAATTCCTAGTTTTTTTGACAAAAACCTGTTTCCGGGAATGGATGGTGTCGTTTATTTTGGCAAAGACGTTGAACTACCGGCACATTGGCAAGGTAAACCTCTCAAGTTGATTTTGGGAGCAATTGATGACAACGACATCACTTATGTCAATGGTACAAAGGTGGGCGAAACTGTCGGTTACGACCAGATTCGGAAGTATACCATTCCTGCAACGGCCAACAATGGCAGCCTATTGCATATCGCCGTTCGCGTATTTGATGGAGCCGGTGATGGCGGAATATATGGCGGTACAGAACAGCCACGACTGGAAGGACCGAATGGCGAACAGATAGCTCTCGTTGGAGACTGGAAATGTAAAGTAGGTTATGATCTGGCGAAGCTGCCGGCAAAACCTAATGCGATGGAGGGTCCCAATAGGCCTACTGTGCTCTATAATGCCATGGTTAAACCTTTTGTGGATTTTAAAATAAAAGGCGCCATTTGGTACCAGGGTGAAAGTAACGCGGATTCAAAAGACGCTCCCTATGAGCAACTGCTGCCCGCACTGATTCGGGATTGGCGCCAGCAGTGGAACAATGAAAAGATGCCATTCTATTTTGTTCAACTGGCCAACTTTAAGGCGAAAAGTTTAACACCGCAGCCTTCTTCCTGGGCGAGATTACGGGAAGCACAGCGCCAATCACTCAAACTGCCTAATACAGGTATGGCAGTCATTGCTGATATCGGCGATGCACTGGATATCCATCCGAAAAATAAGCAAGATGTTGGTAGAAGGCTTGGATGGATTGCAACAGCGCAGCTGTATGGCAAGAAGATCCCTTATTCGGGCCCTGTTCTTAAGCATTGGACGACAAAGGGAACAGCAATGCAACTCAGCTTTAACCCCATGGGCAAAAGGCTGGTGCTGAAGGAAACGGATAAACGCAACGGTAGTTTTACCATTGCCGGTGCCGATCAGGTCTTTTATCCTGCAGAAGTCAAACAGGTCGGAAATAAGCTGATCGTATCGGCCAAAGAAGTACCATCACCCGTCGCGGTACGTTACGGCTGGGCCGATAATCCGGACCTGACCTTATACAACGAAGCCGGGATACCCGGATCTCCCTTCCGAACCGATGACTGGACAAAAAACTAAAACCACATGAATAGATCATCAAAAATAAATCTTCGGAAAGGTAAGTTACTCTGCACGCTTGTGGTTTTCTTTTTTTCGGGCAACTTATTTGGGCAAGTGCAGGGGGGAAAACTTTGGTATCGGCAGCCGGCAAAACAATGGGAGGAGACCTTACCCCTTGGCAATGGAAAAATTGGCATGATGCCCGATGGTGGCTTAAAGAATGACCATATTGTACTCAATGATATCACACTATGGTCGGGAAGTCCTCAGGATGCCAATAATTATGAGGCCAGTAGGTATTTGGATAGTATTCGAAATCTGATCAAAAGTGGGAAAAACGACCTTGCTCAGCGTCTGATAGACCAGCATTTTATCTGCAAAGGCCCGGGATCGGGCGGCAAGCAATGGGGCTGTTATCAAGTGCTCGGAAATTTGATGCTTGCCTTTGACGGACAAGCGGATCTCACCGCAGTGCAGAACTATCGCCGGGAACTGGATCTCGATAAAGCGATGGCAAAAACAAGCTATGAGCTCAAAGGTGTCAGGTATAGCCGCGAATATTGGACAAGCTTTGCCGATGACCTGGGCGTTATTCGTTTACAGAGCAGCAAAAAAGGACAGATTAGCCTGGAAATCAAGATTGACCGTCCCGAAAGGGCTACTTCCAAGACCGAGGATGGCGAGCTTGTTTTGGTAGGACAATTGGACAATGGTGTAGATGGTAAAGGAATGCAGTTCAAAACACGTGTCCGCGCGCAGATAAAAGGAGGAAAACAGCTGGTAAAAGGACAATCTATTGTTATTCAACAGGCTGACGAAGTGCTAATTTACGTGGCAACAGATACTGATTTTAAAGGTAAGGATTTTGAGCGTACGACAGCTGAAACGCTAACAAAGGCTTTGAAAAAATCCTATAGCCAGCAGTATGCCGAACATCTGCAAAACTATTTGGCAAAGTTCAACCGTTTGTCGCTCCAATTGGGGCAGTCGAAAGATGACTTACCGACCGATCAGCGTTTGGTGGCTTTCGGTAAAGAACCGGATCAGGATCCAGGATTAGCGGCGCTATTCTATCAGTATGGTCGCTACCTGAGTATCAGCAGTACGCGTTTAGGCTTGCTACCACCAAACTTACAGGGCTTATGGGCAAATCAGATTCAGACGCCCTGGAATGGGGACTACCACCTGGATATCAATGTGCAGATGAACCATTGGCACCTCGGGGCGGCTAATCTGGGGGAGCTCAATGAACCCTTGGTGGGTCTTGTGGAAGGCCTGATGGCCCCGGGAGCAAAGACCGCGAAAGCGTACTATAATGCACCGGGCTGGGTAGCCCATGTGATCACCAATGTATGGGGCTATACCGAACCGGGAGAGTCTGCTTCCTGGGGAATTGCCAATGCGGGCTCGGGCTGGCTCTGCAATAACCTTTGGGAACATTACCTCTATACCGAAGATATGGACTATCTACGGCGGATATACCCGATTCTCTATGGAGCAGCACAGTTTTACTCCAGTGCCCTGACCGAACACCCAACCATGGACTGGCTGTTGACTTCGCCATCTGTATCTCCCGAAAATTCCTTCAAGCTCCCTAATGGGCAGCAGGCAAACGTCACGATGGGGCCAACAATAGATAATCAGATCGTACGCGAATTATTTGAAAATATCATTCATGCAGCGGGATTATTGGGCAATCAATCGGATCCTTTTTTAACGAAGGTTGCGGCGCAACTGAAACGCTTAGCACCAGCGGTGCAGCTAGCCAAAGATGGCCGTATCATGGAATGGATCGAAGATTATGAAGAGGTGGATCCGCAGCATCGGCATATCTCGCATTTGTATGGCTTGTATCCGGGCTATCTGATCCGTTATGATCAACATCCAGACTGGCAGCTTGCCGCTAAAAAAAGCCTGGATGTACGGGGGGATGATGGACCGAGTTGGGCCATTGCCCATAAACTACTGTTTTGGACCAGATTGCATGAAGGCGAACGGGCTTATAAATTATTTCGGCAACTCATGACTCCACGTGTTGATACACATATCAATTATGGCGCCGGTGGTGGTGTTTACGCCAATTTGCTAACAGCAGGCCCCCCATTTCAGATCGATGGTAATTTTGGCGGAGCAGCGGGTATCGCCGAGATGCTGGTGCAGTCCCATCAGGATACGGTGTATCTTCTACCGGCGGTGCCTCAGGCCTGGAAAAAAGAAGGCCGGGTGAGGGGCATGCGCATCAAGGGAAATCACACGCTAGATATGGAATGGAAAGATGGTAAGATACTGAACTATCAGATTTATTCACCCAAATCACAACAACTTAACGTATGTATAGATCATAACTGGATCGCCTATCGTACAAAAGAAAAATAACAAAACATAGCGTCCTCAACCGAATTGGATCATGCAATTTTTTGCATGATAGGGGATGCTTTGTGTCAAAAATTTCAAGATAAAAGCACCTTATAAACAAAAAAAGTAAATATGAAAACAGAAAAGACAAGACAATGGCCTTTGATCAAGGGCCTGTCCTTCGGTCCTGAGGCCAGTATAATGGCACTCTGTCTTTCGATAGCTGTACCCTACACGGGCTCAGCAGCATCACTAAGGACGACAGACCGTCGTTTTGC